>CALJHG010000026.1 GCA_938075585.1 uncultured Gammaproteobacteria bacterium
ACAGTAGATTTGTCGAACCTACTTCTGATAACGCCATCAATGGCACTTATCCGTTATCGAGGTTTTTGTATGTCTACGTTAATAAGCAACCCAATAACTCGTTACCTCCTTTGGAGAGAGCTTTCATGAAAATGGTACTAAGCAAAGAAGGACAAGAAGTAGTCATAAAAGATGGTTATATTCCGGTACCGGCCAAAGTCGCTAATAAGTACCTAAACGGAGTGCTGGCAAATTAAAAATGCCTCAGCTTATAAAGCCCCTTGTTAAAGGGGCTTTTTTTTGAGTAGTGATCTATTGGCTATAGATTGAGATGTCGTCCCCCTGGACAGCCACGCGAAAACTCTCTATCCGCGTACAGTCTGAGTCAACTTTCACCCGGAATATAATAAATTTTTATACAACTCGCTCTAGAGTAGAGCGCGTTTTACGCTATAATAGCTCTCTAAGATATTTGCAAAAACCATTATGCTTAACATAAAAGCATACAACTTGATGAGAGCACCCTATGAGCAATCAAGAAGATGACGTATTCGTTAGAAATTTCTCCCTAGTTTTAGCTGGGCTGGTGGTGGTTGGCTTAGGCGCTTATGGCCTCGCCATTGCCGTGGACAATGACTTTCAAAAAACGCAAGACCACGGCGCCGTTGTCGCAGAAAGAATACAGCCCGTAGGCACGCTCAATACCAGTGACAACGTGATAGCTCTAAATAGCGATCAAAATTCAACGTCGGTGCCGAATAACACTAATGAAGGTTCTACCGGTTCCCAGCCAAAAGTCGCACTAGACAAGTGCGAGGCCGTCGTCAATGCGACAGATACCATGCAGTTCGATGTCACTGAGCTTAAAGTCGACTCCTCCTGCTCAGAGCTCAAGTTAACCCTCAACCATACTGGAAATCTCCCTGCAAACATTATGGGTCACAATATTGTTTTTGTTGCCGAATCGGACTTCAGTAGCCTTATATCAACTATCGATATGGCAAATGGACCTGAGAATGGGTACCTTCCGGACAGCGAACTTATTTTAGGACAAACTCAACTCATTGGGGGTGGAGAAAGCTCTTCTATAACTCTGGATCTCAGCCCATTCCAAAGTGGTGTAAATTATACGTTTTTTTGCAGCTTTCCAGGCCACTATTCTATGATGAAAGGAAAATTTACAATTTAGATAGGCGCCTTGCCCCGAACAAGCATTTAATCGGTTTCTATCGATCTTCTAGAGCTTTCTTATAAGCGCGATCAGTCACTTGCTCAAAATCCTTTCGCTTGTCTCTAAATTTCTGGTACGACTTTAGCACTTTATCAAACTTCTCGTTATTCGATGCCTCTTCCAGCATTACCTCCTCGGTAAAACCTGACAAATAAGACAGGACTTGCGGTGGAAACTCTAATATCTCAACATGCTGCTTTTCTTTTAGTAGATTAAACGCCTCGGCATTTAATACTTCAGATTGCCCGAACATATATAAGCTCGCCGAAGCTGCCGCCGCTTTGACGATAACCTTCAAGTCTTCAGGCAGGGAATTCCAAGCCTCCTCATTAATTATCAACTCTAACTGGGTGCCGGGCTCATGCCATCCGGGAAAATAGTAATATTTTGCCGCTCTGTCTAAGCCCATACGGACATCGTGCAGGGGGCCCACCCATTCTGTAGCATCGATAACACCTCTCTCAAGCGCACTATACACCTCGGATGCATCATAGAGAACTGGGTTGCCTCCTGCCTTAGCTAATACTTTGCCGCCTAGGCCAGGGATCCGCATCTTTAGTCCTTTCAAATCATCAATTTTTTCAATTTTTTTGTTGAACCACCCACCCATCTGGATACCGGTGTTGCCCAAAGGAAATGGGACTACTCCAAACGGTTTATATAATTCTTGCCACAAATCCAAACCGTCACCACCATATATCCAAGCCCAGGCCCCATTTTGCGTCATACCAAAAGGCACCGTGCTGAAAAACTGTGCTTCGGGGATCTTACCTGCCCAGTAATACGCGGCACCATGACCCATCTCTACCGAACCTTGTGATACAGCATCGAACGTTTGTAAAGCGGGGATCAACTCACCACCGGCATACACAGTGATTTTAAGTCGTCCCTGACTCATGGTAGCGACATCTTCAGCAAATTTTTCCACAGTATCATGATTTATAGGCAAATTCGGAGGCCAAGCGGTCACCAACTTCCACTGAAATTTCTCCTCCGATCTAACGGAGCTACTAACTTCGTTGTCTGTTAGACAACCCGATAACCCGATGATGACAAAAATAATTACCGCGATATCCAATCCAAACTTAATTTTTTTCATTAGAATAATTGACCTGCCCACTTCATATTTTTTCCAACCCCGCATAACCAGCCACCAACCACTTTGAGCCATTAGCTACAAAATTGACCTGCAACCGTGCTTGATCACCTCGTCCTTCAACTTGCAGAACCGTACCTTCTCCGAAAGTTTTATGTCTTACGGTACAGCCAAGATTATATTCGCTCTCCGAAGTATCTTTGACATCGGTATTATATCGGTCTTGAGCACTATAAAAACTACCGCCAACTCTGATATTTTCCAGCGCTTGTTCCGGAAGCTCGTTCAAAAAGCGGGACGGCCTAGGATAATACTCGCTTCCGTGTAAACGTCTCGATTCAGCATTCGTTATGATCAACTTTTTCATGGCGCGGGTAATGCCCACGTAACATAATCGGCGCTCTTCCTCTAGCTGCAGAGGATCATCCACGGATCTCTGGTGAGGGAATAACCCTTCTTCCACACCGACGATGAAAACTAACGGAAATTCCAACCCTTTCGCCGAATGCAAAGTCATTAACTGAACACCATCTTCGTTTTCATCCACTTGGCCTTCACCAGACTCTAAGGCCGCATGCGCCAAAAAAGCGTCTAATAGTGACATATCCTCATCGGCAGATTGCCCTGAAAAATCTTCAGCCGCAGCAATTAATTCGTTAAGGTTTTCAATCCTATCAAAACCTCTCTCGCCTTTTTCTTTCTTATAGTGATCCTCCAAACCACTAAGAGAAATTATATTTTCTAATAATGGCGCCAAACTTTCGTCACGCGATAAAACGGTCATTTGATCAACCAACTGGACAAAACTTTTAAGCGCGCCAACAGCCCGAGCCGAAATTGACTTATCTTCAATGATACTTGCGATCGCAGACCACAAGGTGCAATCTCGTTCGCGGGCAATCAAACGAATCTGCTCAAGACTTCGTAAGCCTATGCCTCTTGATGGTAAATTGACGATGCGTTCCAGCGCGGCATCGTCCGCGCGGGAATTGACAAGTCTTACGTAGGCTAAAGCATCTTTAATTTCTGCTCTCTCATAGAACCGAAAGCCGCCGTAAACTCGATAGGGTATGTCTGTCTGTCTCAGGGCATCTTCTAGCACTCTAGACTGCGCGCTGACGCGATAAAGAATGGCGCACTCTGATAATCGATACCCACTATCGAACCATTGCGAGACTCTGTCCGCCACAAAGCGAGACTCGTCTAAATCATTGTAGCCGGAGTAAAGCGATACTGGCTCTCCCTTAGCACCATCTGTCCAAAGTTCCTTGCCTATTCTTGAGGGATTATTGCTAATGAGAGAATTAGCACAGTCTAATATATTACTAGTTGATCTATAGTTCTGCTCCAATCGCACCATATGGTGCTGCGCGAAATGGTCACGAAACTTCTGCATGTTTTCGACCTGAGCTCCCCTCCAGCTATAAATAGACTGATCATCATCTCCAACCGCAAACAGATGGCCATCCGATCCTGCTAACTGCCTCAACCACGCATATTGGATAGCGTTCGTGTCCTGAAATTCATCGACTAATATATGTCGGAAACGTCGACGGTATTGCGTTAGTAGTACAGGACACTTCCGCCATAAATCATTAGCGCTCAACAATAATTCAGCAAAATCGACTAAACCGGACCGTTGGCACGCCTGCTCATATAATTTATAAACTTTGACCATATTCAAGAAATTTTGATCGGCATAGTCATCGATTTGTTCTGGTCGCTCACCTCTATCTTTACGGTTATTGATAAACCACTGCGCTTCTTTGGGGGCAACTTCTTCATCTTTAAAGCCACTATCTTTAATTAGTCGTTTGATCAGCCTCAATTGATCATCGGAGTCAATTATCTGAAATCTTTGTTTCAGGCCCGCTTCTTTCCAGTGATGCCGTAATATACGGTGTGCAATATTATGAAAAGTACCAACCCACATTGAGTCGGTATCTGAGTCGGTCAGATTCCGAATTCGATGTCTCATCTCTGCAGCAGCCTTATTAGTGAAGGTCACCGCTAACACGCTTGAGGGCAACGCTTGCCCTGTTTCTAAGTACCAGGCCACTCGATGCACCAAGACTTTTGTTTTACCACTCCCTGCACCGGCCAACACAAGGACATGTGGAGAATTAGAAGTGACCGCATCGGACTGCCGAGCATTCAGACCATCTAAAATTACGCTATGTTCCATATTAGTACTTAAAGTTTGTATCTGGAGCACTGGGGGCCAAATAATTGCTTATAATAAAAACCAACGTTTAGTGCTTGCTGCAAAAAAAGGTTACGATACCATACATGACTTCTACCAAAAATGACGTATTTTATTCTCCTAACAAACTTCAAGCGATAGCAGAAAAAATACTCGATATTTCATTCCAAGAAGATGTGAAAGAAGCAGAAGTATCTGTGTCTGCAGCGGACGGGCTCGAGATCACGGTGCGAGAAAATGTCTGCGAAAGTATAGAAAACCAGCAAAAGCAAAGTTTAGCTATCACCATCTATGATAATGGCCGCAAAGGCAGTGCCACAACCTCTGATTTTTCTGATGAGGCGCTTAAGAAGACCGTCAAAGCTGCGAAAATCATCGCCACTCACGGGGAACCTGATGAATGTGCGGGATTGATTAAAAAAAACTATTTATGTGATCAGTTCGAGGAACTAGGCCTGGACAATCCTTGGTGTTTGGAAACCAAGCAACTAATTGATTTAGCGAAACAAGTAGAGTCAGTAGGACTATCCAGAGCTACGGTAAAACAAAAGTCCGACGGCGTGACTATTAACAAATCAAGAGGCAGTCGCGCTTACGCAACTACGGACGGTTTTAATCAAGCCTATTGCGCGACTCAAAACAGCATAAGCTCAATAATGATTGCGAGCGACACATCAGGCAAAATGCAAAAGGGATACTATTATTCGAGCAATAGAAATCCTGAACTTTTAGAGAGTCCCGCTCGCATTGGTGCGATGGCGGCAACTCGTACCGAACAGAAGCTCGGCGCTAAAAAGATATCTACGCAACGACTGCCAATAGTATTCTCATCTCGGGTGGCCCCTGGACTTATCGGTCACTTACTGTCGGCTCTTTCCGGGAAGTCACAGTATGAAAAAACGTCATTCTTAAATGACAGCCTCGGAAATAAAATCTTGCCAAGCTTCGTCTCTATTAGTGAAAGACCACGCATCATTGGAGGACTGGCTAGTACCAATTACGACTCAGAAGGTGTAACGACTTACAACAAAGAAATTGTTACTAGTGGAGAAGTCTCCCATTATATTTTAGACGGCTATTCTGCGAGAAAACTGGACATGGAGCCTACTGGTAATTCCGGAGGAGTCACCAACATACGTATAAACCATAATGACCAAAGTCTTGCTCAAATGATTTCTCCCATCACAAAAGGACTGCTAGTAACTGAATTAATGGGCTTCGGGGTCAACAATGTCACTGGCGACTATTCTAGGGGGGCGACGGGGTTTCTCATAGACAACGGGGAAATTAGTCACCCCGTAGAAGAAGTCACCATCGCAGGAAACCTACTAGAAATGTTTGCGGATATAGTGGCTATTGGCAATGACGCTGAAACAAATAGCTCTGTGCAAATAGGTTCTATTTTAATAAAAGAAATGACCATTGCAGGCAATTAATGGTATCCGCGTAAAAACGCGACATATCGAAAGTCAGAAGGCTAGTCAAACCCCGCACTATAGAGTTGCGAATATAAAGTGTTATCGGAGAGCATTTCGTCATGCGTACCAATACCACTAACGCGACCATTATCTACCACCATAATTTGATCGGCCTCCACAATAGTTGATAAGCGATGAGCAACTATAAAAGTAGTGCGACCACTTTTAATGCTCCTCAGTGCAGTTTGTACCAAACGCTCAGACTTGTTATCTAGCGCTGCAGTGGCCTCGTCCATGATTAGTATTGGCGCATCTTTAAGAAAGGCGCGAGCTATAGCAATGCGCTGTCGCTGTCCGCCAGACAGGCGAACACCATTATCGCCAACCATGGTGCCTAAGCCCTCAGGCAACAGCTCAGCAAAAACGCTAACTTGCGCTCTTTCTGCAGCGGTGGCTATTTGATCGGGCGAGAAGGCTTTAGGGGATCCGTACGCAATGTTATTGTAAATCGTATCATTAAACAAAACGATATTTTGACTAACATAACTTATATTATGTCTTACGCACTCTAAGCTATAAGAACTAAGGTCTTTGCCATCGACATATATCGCTCCCTTAGTAGGAGAGTAAAAACGAGGCAAGAGATTCACAATGCTTGTTTTACCCGCACCCGAACGGCCCACAATCGCCCATGTTTCGCCCTGCCGAACGCTCATAGAAATATCGAATAAAACTTCCTTGTCATCATAAGTTAAATAAACATTTGAAAACTCTATCGCCCCATTGAATCGAATAGCTTTTGTGCTAGTTTCAATTTCAATCGAAGTATCAAGCAAAATAAAAATTGATTCTGCCGCCGCAATACCTCGTTGCAAAAATTCATTAACCCCAGCTAAACGTTTAATTGGTGGCAGAAGCAAAGCGGTCGCTGTAAAAAATGCGACAAAATCACCTTTTGTCATCCCGGATACTGCTTGCTCCCTTAACGCGATCGCAATAAGAACAGCAACTGCCGAAGCAACAATCAACTGAATTACTGGTACTATCATGGCACTCGTTCTTATAACTTTCATCTGAAATTTACGTGCTTGATTGGCGGCATGAGAAAACCGACCTTGTTCATGGGAATAACTATTAAAAAGTTTAATCTCTCGTTGACCTCTAATAGACTCAGACACAGAATTATTTAACTCACCCACCGATTCTTGTAAGCGGTGACTCATCTGCCTCATACGCTTAGAGACACTTTTAATTACTATCGCGACAATAGGGCCAAAAATAAATAGCATAATCGCTAGTCGCCAATTCAAGAAAGTTAAATACCCTAGCAGTACAATTACCACGGTAAAGTCCTTGACCAACACCGTGATGACCTTCGTTGCCGCATCCGCTACCTGCGTCACGTCGAAAGTAAATTTGGAAATCAAAACTCCAGAACTACGTTTATCAAAATAAGTCACTGGCAATCTAATTAGGACATCGAACATCTTGGTGCGAATGTCATAAATAACTCTCTGAGCAACCCAGTTAAGTGCCACAGTAGCTGAATAACTGAGTAGCCCACGGAAAAGAAATAAGCACACTAGCAATATTGGAATCAGCATTAACTTATCTGGCGCAGATAAGTCAAAGTCAGAATCTATTATCGGTTTTAATAATGCAGGCAAAACCCACTCAGTCGACGCCAGTAAAAACATGGATACAACGGAGAGAGCAAAAATTTTCCAGTGAGGAATAACATGTGTAACCAGACGTTTATAAGTCTGCCAACTTTTCGATTCGAGGCCTAACATGTGGTCATTACTCTTTTGTATGCAAAATGTTTAAATCGATGATAAAGCAATTTAGTTAAATGAATATCAATTTCGTCGTTTCATCCACTCTGTTAAGCGGGTAATAATAGAGCTATTAGTTAATTGATCAACAACTAAAGATGGTTTAGTAAAGCCGCCCTCCTGTACTTTACGTGCCAACCTTTCCCCCAAAACTAGAGTCTGTGCGTCATACAGACCTAGTAAACGTTCTTCTTTGATCTTGCTTAGGATAGCAGACAAAATTGCCCCACTAGTAACTAGAATCACATCTGGGGTGCTAACACCTACTCGTGCGAGTTTTGGTCCTATCCGCTCCTCTGATATTCGTCGGATATAACATTCACAATAATCGACCTTACAGCCAGTTTCTCGCAAGGTGGAGGCTAAGAGCTCGCGACCTTTCGTAGCTCGAAATACTAAAACCCTTTTTTTATTCGAAATAACTTCTTTAAAGGCAGGGCTGTCGAGTAAGCCTTCGGAGTTATAAATTTTGTCCGGCACAATTGGATGCTTTAGCCCAGCATCCACTAAGGCTTGGGCAGTTCTTGGCCCAATCGCAAAAATTGTTTTATTTTTTAAAGAAACGCCGCTCTCCTGAACTAGTGGAAGACCGAAGCGTACTGCATTTTTACTTACAAAGACGGCGCAATCGAAATCGTTTTTTATTACACCAACTAACTTATGGCCAATTTCCATAATTTCAATCATTGGCGTCACCACTGGCAACGCATTTACCATCCGAAGTGCCGACGCCAGAACCTCGCTAGTTTCGGCAGGGCGAGTAACTAAAACGGAAAGATTATGCAACATGCCCAGCTTGTCCATTCATATATCAATTAACTCAATTTTAGTAACTCGTCGGCCCCAGCTTCACGCATCAATCGTCCCAACTCGTTTCCAACCTCTTCAGGATCCCGCAGTGAACCACATGTATTTTTACGAATAATTTGCCTACCATCGGGCGAAGCTACTATGCCCTTTAACATCAAGTTATCTCCTTGGGCCTGAGCGAGAGCTCCTATCGCGGACTGACAGCTACCATTCAAGTACCGGCTAAAGGCTCGTTCAGCAAAAACCTCCTTCGCGGATAAATCGTTATTTAAACTGCTGACGATGTTTCGCAAGTTTTGGTCCTGAGCGAGCGCCTCTATGCCTATGGCGCCCTGACCAACCGCGGGCATTACCTCACCAACACTCAAGCCATGAGCTGCAGAGTCATATAGCCCTAAGCGCCTAAGCCCAGCCGATGCCAGTACTATAGCGTTAAAATCACCACTTTTTTGTTTCTCAATTCGCGTAGGCACATTTCCACGCAGATCTCGAATCAATAGGTCCGGCCGAAGCGCCAATAATTGGCTTTTTCGTCGCAGACTTGATGTGCCAACTACTGCGCCTACTGGAAGGTTTTCGAGATTATATCCCTCTTGAGACAATAGAACATCTCGGTAATCTTCTCGTTCTAATATGGCCATAATAGAAAATTGATCGGGCAATTGGTTGGGAATGTCTTTCATAGAATGAACCGCGATATCCGCCCGTCCGTCCAACATGGCAACTTCTAATTCTTTGATAAACAGAGATTTTCCCCCGATCTTGGATAATGGGGTGTCGATTTTACGATCTCCCTCGGTGACTACTTTAACCAGTTCCACTTGAAGATTTGGTTCACGTTCTCTCAGCAATGATGCCACGAGATTACTTTGCCAAATAGCTAGCTGGCTAGTCCTGGTGGCAATCCGTATTTGAAACTGATCATTCAAGTCGTGATATCCTTGTGTAAAAAATGCCTATAATAGATTCGATTTTGTACATAATAACGCAAATGTTAATTCAAAAATTGATCAGTCGCGAAATTGAATCTCTTGTTATGAATGACATCAACTGACATAGACACCCGAACAGCTACCTAGAGCCAAAAATATGAAAAAACGTCTTGGGGTTATTATGGACCCGATATCTAGCATCAAGCCCTATAAAGATACGACACTAGCGCTGCTACTAGCTGCCCAAGAGTTTGAGTTTGAAATTCTTTATATGGAGTTATCGCATCTATCCGTGTTAGACGGTTCAGCTTTAGCTGATACCCGAATGATTAAACTATTCGACTCTAATAACGAATGGTTTGAGTTTTTAGACGACGGACCTAGCAGCACCAAATTGTCGGATATCGATTGCATAATTATGCGCAAAGATCCTCCATTTGACATGGAGTACGTTTTCGCGACCTATATTTTAGAGCTAGCTCAGTCACAAGGTGCTTTTGTAGTCAACAACCCTCGTTCAATAAGAGACTGCAACGAAAAATTATTCACAGCATGGTTTCCAGAACTCTGTCCTCCCACATTAGTTACTCGCAGTCACAGTCAGCTAAGAGGGTTCCTCGAGCTTCACAACGATATTGTCGTCAAACCGCTTGATGGTATGGGGGGCACCTCAGTTTTTCGAATTAAACCTGGTGACTCTAACGCAGGGGTAATATTCGAAACGCTAACAAAGCTTGAAAGTAATTATTGCATGGCCCAAAAGTACCTGCCAGCTATCCTAGAAGGCGACAAACGAGTCCTGATGGTTAATGGTAAACCTATCCCATTTTCTCTTGCGAGAATACCTGCCGCTGGCGAGCTAAGAGGCAACTTAGCAGCCGGAGGTCGCGGAGTACCACAGCCATTATCGGAAAGTGACCTAAAAATTTGTGAGCGTGTATCTGAAGAGCTTGTCCGACGAGGGTTGCTATTCGTTGGCTTGGATATAATAGGCGACCGATTAACCGAGATAAACGTGACTAGTCCCACCTGCGCTCGTGAAATTGACCTTAATTTGGATAAAAGCGTAGGCGCCATATTTATGGAAGCACTAAAAAGTCATTTACAGGTCTGAAGTCCCATAAATGCAACTAAGTAAATACGATACCCCTATCAGTCAAACTATTGAAGCGAGCACCGGCAATAGACTCACTTTCACTTTAGTAATCGCTTTCATTTTTCATGCGATGCTAATCATCGGAATAAATCCGACGATAACTGAAACTGCTAGACGGTCACCGTCTCCAATTCAAGTAAATCTTGTGCTAGAGCATGTTGACGAACCGCAAGGTCAAAAGCTCCTAAAAGAAGATACAGGAATCAAGTCTGCCCCTACGCCACATCCTATCCCATCGCCTGAAAAAATAAATCACAGCAAGAGCCAAGAAGCTCCATCATTAAAAATCCCCATCGCAAAAAAAAATGCGCTAGTCCCCAATGCTAAACAACTAATCAATCGTGCTTTGGCTATGGCAAGTTCAACGGGCGAAATACAAAGTGAACTGGAGTCGGACAAACGCAAAGTACGACATAAATATATCAGTGTAAACACTAAAGACTACAAATATGCGGCCTATATGGAAGCCTGGCGTGCTAAAGTAGAGCGAATCGGAAATATGAATTATCCAAATAAGGCTAGAGAAAAAGAGTTATCTGGAAACCTGTCACTCGATGTTTCTTTAAGACAAGACGGCACAGTCAAGGAAATCAACATCCGCCGCTCATCAGGACATAATGTACTCGATGAGGCGGCTATCGAAATAGTCAAATTAGCAGCACCTTTTGCGCCGTTTCCAAATTCGATTAAGAAGGAGGTAGATATATTGCATGTCACTCGAACGTGGAAATTTGTCAATGATCAGAATTTTTCGACCCAGTAGGTTTTACCGCCTTTATCTTTATATCAAGTCCTACTGATGAACAGAGATAAATTTTTCATAGCTAACCACGAGATCGTCAGATGACTAAAATAGCTTTAGGTTTCGATTATGGAGAAAAACGAATAGGGATCGCAGTTGGCCAAACTTTGACAGGAAGTGCAAGTGCTATAAAAACTATAACGACGACAAATAAAAAAATTGACTGGAACTCTATTACAATTTTAGTCAAAGAATGGTCTCCAGAAATATTCGTGTTGGGACGTCCCAGCTTAAAAAGTGGACACGAGCATAACCTAACACGCGAGATCGAGAAGTTTTCCCGCCGACTAACAGGGCGCTATCAACGACCAGTCGAGTTTGTAGATGAAAGACTTTCCTCCAGAGCTGCGGTAGACTATGTGCTAGAGGTCGATCGCGCGGGATTAGATGCGGTTGCTGCAAAGCTGATTCTAGAAACCTGGCTTCAGGAACAGTCGGTCAAATAGCTATGAAGAATATACCAGTACTAAATACTGAAGAACTCATAAAAAGTATCGCCAGACAAACCAGTGTTTTATTAGATGGGCTATCGTCGTCGAATATCTGTTTCATAGGGATCCATACCGGGGGAGTTTGGTTAGCCCACCGTATTTGTCGAGACCTCGGTCTTTCCAATGTTATAGGAGAGCTAAATATAGCCTTTTATAGAGACGATTTTAGTAAACTAGGAGTTCATCCGACGGTAGAACCCTCACAAATCCCTTTCGATATAAATGATAAGCATGTGATCTTAGTTGACGATATCCTACATACTGGTAGGACAGTCAGAGCTGCGATGAATGAGCTTTTCGACTATGGGCGACCTTTATCGATTAACCTGGTTGTATTAGTCGACCGCAATGGAAGAGAGTTGCCCATCACCCCAAATATATGTGGCACATCAATCTCACTAAAAGAAGAAGAACATGTTAAACTACGCGGACCGAAGCCTTTGCGACTTGAGATGAGCAAAAATTCTTGAAAAAAAGAGCGCCATATACTCGCTTTAAAGAAAGTAGCCAAAAAAATCTGAGGCCGGTGTTGATTTAATGGGCTCGCAAAATATCCAATTAGATCAGACCGGCAAGTTAAAACACTTCCTCTCAATAGATGGTCTTTCGAGAGATCTTATAACAACTATACTGGACCACGCTGAGACCTTCACTAGCGTGAGTGAACGTTCCTCGAAGAAAGTCCCAATCTTGCGAGGTAAGACAGTCATCAATCTTTTTTTCGAATCGAGTACCAGGACAAGGACCACATTTGAGCTTGCGGCCAAGCGACTATCTGCAGATGTGATGAATATCAATCTTGAATCGAGCGCCACAAAGAAGGGGGAATCCTTATCTGACACTCTGAAAACTTTAGAAGCTATGCAAGCCGATATGTTCGTCGTCAGACACCAGGACAGCGGGGCTGCTGAATTCATTGCCCGTCAAGTTGCGCAAAATATAAGTGTGATAAACGCTGGAGATGGAAGCCACTCTCACCCAACTCAAGCGATGTTAGATATGTTTACTATCCGTAAACATAAAAAAACATTTGAGCAGCTGCGGGTTGCTATCGTTGGCGATATCGCACATTCGAGAGTAGCGCGATCCGAAATCCATGCTCTCCAAATACTAGGTGTTCCCGAAATACGAGTTGTAGGACCGAAAACCCTAATTCCAACAGCAATTGAAAAACTTGGCGTACGTACGTTCAACTCTCTCGAAAGGGGCATTGATAAAGCTGACGTAATAATTATGCTCAGATTACAACAGGAACGAATGCGCAGTGCGCTATTACCCAGCGGGCGTGAATTTTTTAACACCTTTGGACTAACCAAAGAAAAATTGCGCTTAGCCAAAAGTGATGTCATCGTAATGCACCCTGGCCCTATCAATAGAGGCGTCGAAATTGATTCTAAGGTAGCTGACTCGCCCGCATCCGTCATCCTACAGCAAGTCACCCACGGCATCGCAGTTCGTATGGCAGTAATGTCCCTGACTATGGGGGCATCTGTAACGTAGTGAAAATCTGTATAAAAAATGGTCGAGTAATCAACCCTTCCACGAAATATGATAAAGTTTCCGATGTTTGGATCGACGGCAAAAAAATTATAAGCATTGGTAAAAAGCCAGTCGGCTTTATCGCTAAAAAAGTTATTGATGCTACGAGTCAAATAGTCTGCCCAGGCTTTGTAGATTTAGGCTCGTACTTGCAAGAACCGGGATACGAGCACAAAGCAACTATTGCTAGTGAGGCTAAAGCGGCAGCGGCTGGAGGATTTACAAGTATATGCTGCATGCCTAAAACTAATCCCGTCATCGATACGCCCGCGGTAGTAGAACTAATCAAAGAGCGTGCACGCGGGATCGCTACCCCCAAAATATATTGTATTGGAGCGTTAACGGAAGGTCTCAAAGGACAAGTTTTGGCGGAAATGAGTGCTCTGCGCGAAATAGGCTGTGTAGGAGTCTCGAATGCTCGGGAAGCAATACAAGATACCGTCGTTCTTAAAAATTCTCTAGAATATGCTGCATCCATTGATTTGACAGTATTCATGAGTTGTGAAGACCCGTGGCTTGCTAAAGGCGGATCCATGCATGACGGATTTATCAGCACTAAAAAAGGGCTCATAGGAATTCCATCCTCGGCAGAGCTAATCGCTCTGAGTAAAGTTCTAATATTAGTGGAACAAACGGGCGCTAAAGTCCACTTTCAGGCTTTATCAGCAGGAAGATCGGTTAAATACATTTCCGGTGCTAGACAAAAAGGCCTGCCGGTAAGTTGCGATGTAAGTATTTCGCACTTAAATCTGTGCGACCAAGATATAAGGGACTACGATTCTAATTATCATGTAAGACCACCCCTACGTAGTCCAAAAGATAAGAACATGCTAATTAATGGCTTAAAAAAAGGTCAGATTGACGCAATCTCTCCTCATCATGAGCCTCAAGATGCTGACTCTAAAGCGACGACTTTTTCATCAAGTGAGCCCGGTATTTCATCATACGATACTTTTTTACCGTTATTATGGGCGCTGGTAAGAAGTGGTCAAATAACTGAAAGTAGAGCTATCGAATTGGTCAGCTACACCCCTGCAAAGGCCCTGGGTAAAGGCGGTAATGGTATTGTAGCGGACGATGTGGCAGATGTCTGCGTGTTTGACCCTAACTTAGTCTGGACCACTTACTCCGACAATATTATCAGTCGTGGTAAAAATACTCCCTTTTTAAATCGCGAAATGACGGGAAAAGTAACTCATACGATTGCAGATGGCCAGATCATTTATTCTAGGTCATAAGTTTCAATAGCCCTCAAAAAATGGAATCCAACGTGAATCAAGTCGCAAATCATAATCACGCTCATCGAGGAACAATCAAAATCTGTGACGGCAAAATATTAGCAACACAGAGCTTCGAGGGCGAACAACATATTATGCGGGTACAGTGTCCAGAAATCGTTGCCTGTTCTGAACCGGGAAACTTCGTACACGTAAAATGCAGTAACGAGCTGTCCATGCGACGGCCTATGTCAATTATGCGGGTCTCTGCAAGAGATGGCTGGATTGAGTTTCTATTTAAAACCGTGGGTAAAGGCACCGATCTTCTCGCTAAGCAACAAGTAGGAGCCATTATCAGCATCCTAGGTCCGATTGGAACGCCTTTCAAACTCTCAGGCTATAGAAAAAAACCTATTTTGATAGGTGGAGGTGTGGGAATTCCGCCGATGGTCTACTTAGCCGAGAATATGAAAAAGCAGTCGAGCCTAGAGCCACTAGTTCTAATGGGCTCTGAGATCCCGTTTCCATTCCCGTTGAAGCCCTCCCAAATTATGACAACCCGTGTACCAAACGATACGATCGCGGCAATGCCATTGCTAGAAGACTGGGGTATATGTTCGCGATTAGCCAGTAATAAAGGCTACGCCGGTTGTTACGATGGGTTCGTCACAGATCTTGCCAAATTCGCCATACTGTCTTCCAATAAACAAAATGATATTGAGTTGTTCGCCTGCGGACCTACGGCTATGCTTAAGGTAGTGCAAAGTATAGCCGCCGAGTATGATCTTCCTTGTCAAATATCGCTTGAAGAACACATGGCCTGTGCGGTCGGAGGCTGTGCTGGTTGCGCTGTCGAAATCAATACACCCAAGGGTAAAGTTATGAAAAGGGTGTGTGTGGATGGACCTATTTTTGAAGCCGAGAATGTTGTATTCGGTGGAGAATAACATCTCAAAGAAGGTATTGAGTGATCAGCAATGCATGCACCCAAATCTTGCGCGCGTTTCAAATAAGCATAAAGACCTGCTAAAATATCAAAATCCAATTGGGGCTGAGACAGCACGAATATTAAAGGCGACACAAGAGCAAGTCGAACGAAACTCGAAACCACTTGTTATGGATTGTGGTTGTGGGACCGGAGAGAGTGCAATCCGGCTGGCCAAAAAACTAGCCGATCATACAATCGTTGCTATCGACAAAAGTAGTCACCGCTTAAGTAAAGCCAAAAATAAATACTGCCCTTTACCCGAAAACCTAATATTCCTCCGCGCAAATCTAACAGACATCTGGCTATATGCTTACCGGCATAAATGGAATATAAAAAAGCAATATCTCCTCTACCCAAATCCATGGCCCAAACAGGAGCAACTTATGCGACGGTGGCATGCGCATCCAATAATGCCTTATCTGCTTTCCTTAGGCCAGAATCTAGAGCTGCGTACTAATTGGAAAATATATGCTCTAGAATTTGCGTGGGTAGCACAATACTTCTTAAACAAAAAAGTTGAAGTGCATGGTTGGCTGCCAAAGCCTCCTATTTCAAACTTCGAGATGAAATATTTAAGAAGCGGTCACAAATTGTATAAAGTCAATATAGTGAAAGATGACTAATAAATACAAACACGGGAAGCAAAATGTGGGGAGCAGTCAAGTTTTTCGAATCGTGTAAGAATAGCCATCCAAACAATCAAACACTAGGTCAGCTAAACTCGGGAAGTAGGCACACATTCCTCTCGTCCAACTACGATAGTGCTGACAGAACTCAACAACATCCGACCTTGATTGAAACTGACTCTCACCAGATCTTTTTAAAAGATCCATTTCTTGCTGCCATCGGGCATCAATCACTCGCTCAAAAGAGCTCTGGAATAACATCACTGAAAAATCAATTTCTTGCCATATTGACTCGTATTGTGCAGCAGCATTTTTTGTCCACTCCTTCCAACGACAACAGGGATCATGCTCTAACTCCCATTCATTTTCTGCTAAGTTTCGAATAAACCTCGACCGTGCCCCTACGCACCATCCTTCTATTAAAATGACGTCGACGCGTCCCTCATGGTAATAAAACTTATCATGCCCACACCTATCGTCAGAAGCTTTCGAAAACGAAGGCCAGCGTATTTTAGAGCCCCGATCTGCCTTTACCAGCGACGCTAAAGTAGCTTTAAGGTAATTTATATCGTGTGTTCCAGGCACTCCTCTCACTGAGCAAAGTGGATGCACTTCTTTGCCTAACGCCAGTCGCTCGCTGTTTTTTAGATAAAAGTCGTCTAACCCCAAAGTTAAAGTTACTAAACCTCGCTGCACCAAATTATTTTGTAAATTACTACATATCGTACTTTTCCCAGAACCCTGTGCGCCTGAAATACCGACCACAAGTGATCTCGTACTTTCTAAACGAGATAGAACAGAATTTTCGATCTTCCGGACCAGTTGCTCCAAATACATACTAAAGCTCAGATCACACCCTGATAAGCAAAAAATAAAAAACTAACAATCATCAAGCAATGACAACTGGAGTGACTCGTCTAGTTCAATATAAATGCCATGATCTGGAAGATCTGTTGCCCTCAGGCAGACCAGTGCAGTTTTTTGACTCATCCATCTCACAGCAATATTTGTCGCGGTGAAAGGAACGCCATCATTTTCCAATTTACTATGAAAGATCTTTTGAGCTTCTTCAGTTTCTGATGTTTTTATAAGATAAACAGTCACGTATAGCGGACCCAGAGGCATTCTCGGCTCAGTAACGGTCACTCGCATATGATAAACGCCATCGGGTGATGGGTATTCTTGAAATAAAGTCTCCTCGCCTAAGCTGCAGCCTAACAAAAAAAATAAGCACAAAAAAAAGAAATACAAGGGTAACCTAATCATTTAAAATGCGCTCAAAAGACCCGTCACAAGCATTTAACCAGCTGCGCCATCGCTCTGTACTCGAAGGATATTTAGGATGATTGAATCTAACTAGCAAAAGTTTTTGTTCAATGGCACGGTACTCAACAGCAGCCACAAAAGTCAACTGGGCTTTATACGCCTCTTTCTGAGGCGGTAGAACTTGTCTCTCGGGGGCATCAGACCATAGACCACACTTACGCAACATACTTATCACATGATTTAATATCTCTGAGTCACACGTACTCACGTACAAACTGCCGTTTAACATATCTCCTGTATCAAACCACAACTCATGTTTATCTATAATTGTTTCAGTTGTGTGCATCAGAATACCTAAATCATAAAATTGAATTTTTCACTTCAGCTCTATTTCAACAAATGATAAATTGAATTCATTATCATTTATAACATTGTGTTCAGTACCAACTTCGCGGCTATAAGATTGACCAACCACCAGATCTGCTGACAATTCTCCGTTCGAGGTTTCCAACAAAAGGCGGCCAGTGGTTAATGGCACTACTACATAATCATGTTCATGCACATGCCATCCTGTCTCAGCTCCCGGAGAAAATTTCCATTCTGTAATAATCACCTTCTCATTTTCAAGTTGCTTAACAGGTTCCGCTTTTTTTCTTTCGCGTGACATCCACTAACTCCTGATAACTCCTGTTGGTAAGTTAACAGTTAAGCCTAAAGAAAAATAGTGTAATAGCCTCATTTTTCTTTTACTCATTCTGTGGGACGATTGAGTTCTATGAAAGTTCTGTAGCCAGCATTCAAAAACTCATCAGACGGCAAAGTAACTGTTACATTCGGATACTTGGCATAATCGCGTTCCCATAAAAAATTATCAATCTCCCTTTTTATGAGTATTGTTCCAGCTGTCCCCTCATACTTGAGGTGTTCAGGTAGCTCACGGGTATACCACTCAACTACAACATTTTTATCTGCACGCGAAGCGAAAACTATCGCCCCTAAGTCTTCCCAACCGTCTCTATCAAAGCACTCAGGTGCTACCTTCCCCCAGGCGACAGATACAACGGTTGCATCTGGGTAGATAGGTAAATCAATATCGGACTTCTCTGGCATACACCGTGCAATGCGCATATGGCTCATTTTTAGCTTTAATGCGTCCGATAGTCCATTCAAAGGGACCCATTCAATCACTGAGGCGGCAGACGCCATCCCAGCTTGAAAGGAAAGCACCGCAAGAATTAGTAATAATGAGAAATATTTTGAGCACATAACATTTTACTGAAAAACTTGACTACCATAAAAATATCATACGAATTGCTGGTTTGCTTATACTTTGTTGTGTCAAAGGGTATGCTATCCAGAAAATAAGGGACTAAAATACTTCAATGAAATCCATACCCGACCGACTAAAGGCATTAAAAAAAAATATACAAGAGTATGAGCAATGCTTTAATCGACCAAAAAACTCGGTAAAGCTATTAGCAGTAAGTAAAAAGCAGTCGGTTGATTCAATAAAACTGGCATATGAGTCGGGTCAGCATGCATTTGGTGAGAACTACCTACAAGAAGCGATAGGCAAAATACATCACTTTACGGAAAAAGATATTTCCTGGCATTTCATAGGAAAGATTCAAAGTAATAAAACAATAGCCATCGCTGAGAATTTTGACTGGGTACATACAATTGAACGTGAAAAAATTGCATTTAGGCTTAATGAGCATCGGGCCAAAATGAAGAAAGTGCTGAATGTATTGATTCAAGTAAATATTAGCGGGGAAGAGTCTAAGTCGGGGGTCAGTTTAGAGGCTTTTCCGCAAATGGTTGCTTGCGTAAAGGCCTTCCGTTGGCTAAGGCTGCGCGGTGTCATGGGTATGCCAGCCCAATACGATAGCTTCAAGCTACAATGTAAATCCTTTGTCCCTCTAATGGATGCCATCAATTTACATCAGCCTAAATTCGACTCATTATCGATAGGGACTAGTCAAGATTACAAAGCAGCCATTGCCGTAGGTTCAACAATGGTTAGAATAGGGGAAGGCCTTTTTGGTCCTCGAAAGAACTAATACTGGTGCAATAAATAATTAAGAGATCCTTGTGACAAAGAAGAATAAATATGCCTTCATAGGCGCCGGCAATATGGGACAAGCACTAATACAAGGCGCCCGAGAATCTGGTGTATCGGGAGAAGATATAAGCGTCTCAGATCCCTCGGTCGCTGTGCGAGAGAAATGTGCTTCGCTTTTTGGAACCAAGACTTTTTCGAACAACGAAGAAGCGGCTGCAAGCGCTGATATCGTTGTACTCGCGGTTAAGCCTCAAATAATCGGCGAAGCTATCCAGTCCCTGGTCGCCTCCGGAAGAGAAAATCTTCTTTATATTTCTGTGGCCGCGGGGGTTACTCTCGAACAACTTAGCAGTTATAGCGAGAAAAATATTGCCATTGTAAGATGCATGCCCAATACGCCTGCCGTAATCCGCAGTGGGATCACGGCACTGATCGCCAATCAAAACGTCACTGAACCACAACGCTTTGATGCCGAAAGTCTTTTAACAGCAGTAGGAAAAACAGTGTGGCTCGATAAAGAATCCCTCATGGACGCAGTAACCGCTGTCTCGGGAAGTGGGCCAGCATATTTTTTTATGCTGATTGAACTTTTAGAAAGCTGCGCAATTGAACTTGGGTTATCTGCCGAATTAGGCAAGGAGCTGGCTGTACAGACGGCCTATGGTGCGTGTAAATTAGCCAGAAACACGTCAGAAAGCGCAGGGGAGCTTAGGAAAAACGTAACTTCTCCTAATGGAACAACTGAGGCGGCTTTAAAAGTTTTTGCCGCAGCAGACATCGATCGTATCGTTAAATCGGCTGTTACTGCTGCTAGAGATCGATCCATAGAGCTTGCGAAAGGTAACTAAAAACTAATGGGAACATACACGTCTAATGCAGGACTTTTTTTAATAAACGTTTTACTTGGCTCAGCCATATTTATCACGCTACTCCGGCTGATTCTGCAACTAATGGGAGCAGATAGTCGTAATCCGATCAGTCAAAGTATTAAAGCAATTACTGACCCGATACTACAACCAACCAGACGCTACCTACCAAAATTCCGATCATTAGACTCAGCCTCCCTATTAATGCTCGTCGCTATGCAGATGGTGCTCACATGGTTGTCGTTAAGGATGATATCAACACTTGACCCCAACATACTTTCAATTTTCGTGTTTTCGGCAGGAGAAATAATCGGGAAATTTGTCCGAATATTAATTTGGGCGATTATAATAAATGCCCTAATAAGTTGGTTCTCTGCCGCATCTTATCACCCGATCGTTGACGTGATAAATTCGATAACCAATCCACTTTTAAACCGAGCGCGGAAAGTGCTGCCTATGAGCACAGGGTTAGACTTCTCTCCCTTAATGGTCATTATCGTGCTACAGCTAGTCTTGATCCTAGTCGTTTCTCCTCTTAAAGATATCAGCAATATCCTCTTGTAGTGATTTACAAATGAAATACGATAAAAATAAAGAAAGTATAGGTATCGTTACACCTAAGACTTGCGTCATCCATGAACCCTTATCTCTAGATAGCGGAGAGACCTTAGAAAGTTACCAAATGTGTTACGAAACTTACGGCACCCTGAACTCGGCCCGCACTAATGCAGTTTTAATTTGCCATGCTTTGTCTGGAGATCATCATGCCGCAGGCTACAATCAGATTGACGATCGCAAACCAGGTTGGTGGGACAACTGTATCGGGCCAAATAAACCACTCGATACAAATAAATTTTTCGTCGTTTGTCCCAATAATCTTGGTGGGTGCGGGGGATCTACCGGACCGCTTTCTAAAAACCCATCTAGTGGTAAATGCTACGGACCGGACTTTCCCATTGTCACAGTTCGCGACTGGGTTGAAAGTCAAGCCAAACTTGCAGATGAGCTACGAATAAAGTCTTGGGCTGCAGTTATGGGTGGTAGTCTCGGTGGTATGCAGGCCATACAGTGGTCCGTGGCCTATCCAAATCGTGTGCGTAACGCAATCGTAATAGCAGCAGCCTCTAAGCTTTCAACCCAAAATATCGCATTCAACGAAATATCGAGGCAAGCTATTTTGGCAGACCCGAATTTCAACAATGGCCACTACAATGAAAAAAATACTGCGCCTACTGACGGGCTTAAATTGGCCCGAATGATAGGTCATATGACCTATTTATCGGACGACGGATTGCGCGCCAAGTTTGGGCGGGAACGTACGGATACGAATACAAGTTTCAGTTTTGGCGCTGAGTTTGAGGTTGAGTCCTATTTACAATATCAAGGAGATGCATTTGTTAATAGATTTGATGCTAATACATATTTATTGATGACTCGTGCGCTAGACTACTTTGATCCAGCACAAAACCACGGCGATGATTTAAGAAAAACAATGGCTAGCGCGTCTGCTCGGTTTTTAGTCATCTCTTTCTCCAGCGACTGGAGATTTTCTCCCGCACGCTCTAGAGAAATTGTTCGTTCACTTCTTTACTCAAACAAAGATGTTAGCTATTGCGAGATAGAATCAGAATTTGGACACGACTCCTTCCTTCTGCCAATCCCAGATTATCATCAAATATTAACGAAGTATTTTCGAGGTATTTGCATATCATGAAGATCTCAGAGTTGCGACCAGAGCTCACTCTTATAGCCGATTGGATTGAAAATGGCTCTAAAGTACTGGATTTAGGTTGTGGTGATGGCGCATTTCTTGCGGCACTTCGAGAAGAAAAACAGGTAATAGGTTATGGGATAGAAATAGATACAGATAATATTAAGGCATGTGTTGATCATAGTGTGAACGTTATTCAGTCTAACATAGATGATGGACTAAATGACTTTGAAGATGATTCTTTCGACTATGTAATCATGTCGCAGACTATACAAGCGGTGCACCATCCTCATCAAACTATCGATGATATGCTCCGGGTTGGAGGGCAGGGCATTATCACCTTTCCCAATATGGGAAACTGGAAGTGTAGGTTGCAATTAGCCCTTGGCAAGATGCCCGTAACAAAACACCTTCCGCACTCATGGTACGACACTCCTAATATTCACATGTGCACTGTGAAAGATTTTGATGAGCTGTGTAAGACACGCAATATCAGCATATTGGAAAGAGCCACGCTGAATGCTCAACATGAGAAAATAATAGGCATGCCATTATTTCCAAACCTGCGTGCAGAGATCGCAGTCTATAAAATTAACCAATCACTATCATAAAAAACTTAGCACTTCACAATCATAGTCAACAATCAAAGGAGCATGGTCCGAAAAACGCTTCATCTTATAAACCTTCGCTTTGGTAATTTTATCTTCCAACGTCCTACTAACCACCTGATAGTCTATCCGCCACCCAACATTGTTTGCGTAAGCGTTACCCCTATTAGACCACCAAGTGTATTGTCCTTCGCGCTTTTCTACTGCTCTAAAAGCATCAATATAATCTAACTTACCAAAGACTCTATCTAACCACGCTCGCTCTTTAGGTAGAAATCCAGAGTTCTTTTTATTCCCTTTCCAATTTCTCAGATCAATCTCTTTATGGGCAATATTCCAATCGCCACAGAAAATATAATTCCTTCCCTGCTTATTAGCGTCACGAAGTTTTTGATCAAAAATATCCATAAATCTAAACTTCGTTTCTTGTCTAAGATCACTTGAGGATCCAGACGGAAAATAAACAGATGCCACAGAAAGATTACCGATATCTATCTGCAAATAACGTCCCTCAAGGTCAAGTTCTCGGTCACCCAAACCTCGTATAACCCTATCCGGCTGAAGCCTCGAAAACAAAGCGACGCCGCTGTAACCTTTTTTCTCAGCCGACTCAAAATTTGTATACCAATTTTTAGGGTTTAGTATCGCGTTACTTAACTGATCTGGTTGTGCCTTCGTCTCCTGTAAACAAACGAAGTCGGCCCTCTGCCGCGCTAACCATCGATAGAAACCTTTACCATGAGCCGATCGTATCCCGTTTAAATTAGCACTGATGACTCGCATTTTTATATCCGCCCTTATTTTACCTTTACTATTGGAACGTAAGATATATCATTATATCAGTATCATAAATTCATCAATCAACCATAGAAATGAAGCAATATAAAAAAGATTTCATCACCGCCGCGTTAGATAGCAGCGTACTCCAATTTGGAGACTTCACGCTAAAATCAGGACGAAAAAGTCCATATTTCTTTAATACCGGAAATTTCGATACCGGCTCGACCCTAGCACTGCTAGGAAAAGCGTATGCAAGCGCAATAATAGACCATGACCTAGAGTTTGAAATACTTTTTGGCCCGGCATACAAGGGAATTCCAATAGCCTCAGCCGTTGCTATCGCAATGTTTAATGAATATAACATCGATATTTCCTTCTGCTTTAATAGAAAAGAGCCAAAAGATCACGGAGAAGGGGGTATTACTTTTGGTGCGGACCTAGCTGGACAGGCGTTAATTATCGACGATGTGATATCGGCAGGAACTTCTGTGAGAGAGTCACATCAGCTAATTTCCGAAAGTGGCGCCAAGCTGGCCGGCATCTGTGTCGCATTAGACCGACAAGAGAAAGGAAGTGGCCATTTATCTGCGATACAAGAGGTGGCTACTCGGTACAATGTACCAGTCATTAGCATAATTTCTTTAGCGGATATTATAGAATTTGTTAGAGATACGAAAGGGTATACTGAAAATATACAAGCCATCAGACAGTATCAAAAAGATTACGGCATATAAGCTAAATTGACTTATCCGAACAGCCCATTTTTTATAAGTACCCAATTCTCATTCCAATAGGAAGCAGGGGATTCCTTAAAATCTTCACTTACGAATCTATTTAGTCGCCCTCGGAGTACGCTGACCAGAATTTGAGCTTGAAACAGGATTTGCTCTATTTCTGCCTCTTCCCCATCACTCAAGCTGTGTTCCCGCAATACCTGCTTGAATTGGGTCTCAATCCTAGCAAAAAAACGTCCTACTCGCTGCCTCAACCTCTCATGCTCTCCAACTAAAATATCACCCATTAAAACACGCACTATTCCAGGATTTTTTTCGGCAAATCTGAGCATAACAAAAGCTAATTGGTGGCATCGCGTAATAGCATCCTTCTCCTCACGCATGATTTGATTAAAAAGCCCGAATACCGCATCTTCGGCAAATTCAATTAGCGCCTCAAACATTTGCGCCTTACTCGCAAAATGTCTGTATAACGCAGCTTCGGACACTCCTACCGCCTTAGCAAGAGTCGCGGTGGTTATTTTAGACCCCGGCTTAGATTCCAACTCTGTCGCCAAAGTCTCTAAGATCTGCAATCGACGCTTTTTTTTCACATTCATTCTATCAACGTTCCAACCCCATCGTCGGTAAACAATTCCAGCAGTACCGCATGATCTACTCGGCCATCAATAATATGTGCCCGATTGACACCACCTGCGACCGCCTCTAGGGCGCTATTGATTTTGGGCAACATCCCACTGTGAACCACACCAGTATTGATGAGCTCTTTCACCTGGCTCGCATTTAAACCGGTAAGAAGATTTTTACTACTATCCAACAGTCCAGGCGTATTAGTTAAATAAATCAGTTTTTCTGCGCCAAGTACCTCAGCAATTTTACCTGCTACTACATCAGCATTTATATTGTAAGAATTTCCTGATTTATCGAACCCAATAGGAGCAATTACCGGTATATAGCTACTTTTAGAGAGTAATCGAAGAATTTCATCATTTACTGCTACCACCTTCCCTACGTGACCAAGATCTACCGATGGAACTGTTTCAACATCCAAAATTAACTTTTCGGACTGTATTAATGATGCATCTTTACCGGTCAAACCAACGGCCCTTCCACCATGAACATTCAGACGCTGTACAATTTCTTTATTGACGGAACCACCCAGAACCATTTCAACTGCCGACATTGTATCGGTATCGGTGACGCGCATTCCCTCAACAAAAACAGACTCTTTCCCAAGCAGTTCTAACTGCTCCGCAATCTGCGGACCGCCGCCATGAACAACAATAGGCTTAATACCGACCAGGCTCATCAGTACGATATCCCTAGCAAAACTCGACTTTAACTTATCGTCAAGCATTGCATTACCACCGTACTTTATAACTATCGTCTGTCCTTGATATCTCTGGATATACGGCAAAGCCGCCGTCAAAACGTCTGCAGTTAGGGATTTGTTTTTATCACTCATAGCACGTAATTTAGCACAATTCAGAGAAGAAATGTAAGTGCTCGCTTACTCAATGAAACTGTCATTCGCTCTGATCAGGGATTTTTCTGATAAACTCTTGATATCAAAGTTACTAATTTGCGTGCGAGCTGTTCTTTAGGCTGCTTTTCCAAAACGTATGACTCGTTTTCCCAAAAAACAGTTACTTCATTATCATCACTATTGAAACCCAAGCCATCTTTATCAACCAGATTTGCCGCGATCATGTCAACGCCTTTCTTAGTCATTTTATCTCTAGCGAATCTTTCTAGCTCCTCTGTTTCGGCAGCAAATCCGACTGTAAAAGGCGCATTAGTTAATCCGGCAACTCCAGAAAGAATGTCCTTATTAGGTATTAGCTTTAAAGATAAAGTGGAGTCACTTTTTTTTATTTTTTGATCACTTACCGCCTCGGGACGATAATCCGAAACCGCAGCGCAGCCAATAAAAATGTCGATCTCCCCAATACCCTCACTCACCGAGCTCGCCATCTCCTTGGCAGAGCTAATGTATTCTACACCTACGCCCTGAGGAGGCTCTAAGTTTGTTGGCCCAGATATTAATATCACATTAGCACCGGCCTCACAGGCTGCTCGCGCTAGCGCATAGCCCATTTTTCCGGAGCTTTGATTAGTAAGGTAGCGGACCGGATCTATATACTCTCTGGTGGGTCCTGCGGTCACCATTACCCTAAGCTTCGCCAACGAACCAGAATTAAACAGACTCGCAATACTTTCAATGAGGATTTCGGCTTCGACTAAACGCCCCAAACCTACCTCTCCACACGCTTGGCTTCCAGAATCGGGGCCGCAAACACAAAAACCTTTCTCCGAAAGCACATCTAGCGCTTCTTTTGTAAAGCTATTCTCCCACATCTGCTGATTCATAGCGGGCGCTATCAACATAGGAGCTTCCGATGCTCGGCAAATTGCGGTGCTCAGGTCATCCGCTGAACCTTTACTTAGTTTGGCTATGTAGTCAGCGCTAGCCGGCGCGATAACAATGGCGTCAGCCCATCTAGCTAGCTCGATGTGACCCATGCCCGCCTCAGCCTGATGGTCAAAAAGATCTTGGCGCACTTCATTTCCAGAAACAGCCTGTAGCGCTAATGGTGTAACAAATTCTGTGGCGGCAGATGTTAATACGACGCGTACCTCAGCACCTTGGTCGCGCATACGCCTGACAATATCGGGGGTTTTATATGCCGCGATACTTCCCGTCACAATCAATAAACACTTTTTGAATGCTAACTTGTTCACACAAAGACACCATAGCTCGTAGGTTTTAAAAGTTTAGTATAATAAACACTTCGCGGTTAAAGTAGCTAATGGTTGTGTTTTTGTCTATTTTACGCATAGAGACATTCGTGCAGCATGATAACGCTTGGCGAACGGCAAGAAACGAGCTAGAATTGCCCACCCGTTTTCTTAGAATTAAATAGGAATATATCAGATGGCCCGTGTATGCCAAGTAACAGGTAAGCGACCCGTAGCAGGAAACAACGTTTCGCATGCAAATAATAAAACGCGTAGAAGATTTTTACCTAACCTTCACTCTCACAAATTTTGGGTCGAAAGTGAAAATAGATGGGTCAAACTTCGACTTAGTGCGAAAGGTCTTAGGGTAATAGACAAACTCGGAATCGACCAAGTTTTGAAAAATTTACGATTCCGCGGCGAAAAAATCTAAGGAACTCACCATGCAAGAAAAAATTAAATTAGTATCTAGTGCTGGAACAGGTCATTACTATACCACCACCAAGAACAAAAGAACTCATCCGGATAAATTAGAGCGAAAGAAATTTGATCCGGTAGTCCGCAAGCACGTTAATTATAAAGAAGCCAAAATCAAGTAACTTGACTACAAGAACCATTAATTTGGTAGCTCTGTTAGCGTATATCCCCGAACCACCTTCACATACTCCTGCAGCGCAGAAATCCCACTCTGCTCGGCCTCTTCGCACCATTCTTTTAGTCGCTTAAGCAATACATCAGCATCCGAAGCACGTTGTCTGTATAGATCCTCTAGGGAATTATATGAGTTAAGCACTATATGTAATCTTCTGCTTATAAAGTAAACCTCTTTCATTTCATGGTTATCTATAGAACTCAGAAACCTGTAAGGAGCCTTATATACCCTGTGCAATTTCTTTAGCTGAAATCGCTTCTCGCCAGAGGAATTAGTAATTTCTTCCCGATAGACTCGGTGCATGACCATCTTTTTAAAATCTGACATGACATGTAAACGGTTGGCAACTACCGCTTTCAATGTTTCAAGATCTGGCGAGAGTTTATCTAAATCAATGTATGGGCGCGCTGGCGCGATACTTTTAACTGTTGCCAACTTTAAAGCAGAAAGTACTCGGATATAGCACCACGCTATATCAAACTCCCATGGTCTCATCGAGAACTTAGCAGAAGCGGCAAAAGCATGATGGTTATTATGAAGCTCTTCGCCACCGATAATAATTCCCCAGGGGAATATATTGGTCGACGCGTCCTTAGTATCAAAATTCCTATAGCCTCCCCAGTGACCTAAGCCGTTAATCACGCCTGCCGCAAATAATGGAATCCAAAGCATTTGTATCGCGGTAATCGTGACACCAGGCAAGCCAAACAACAATATATTAGTTAAAAACATCATTAAAATACCCGCCATAGGGTAGGCCGAATACAACTTATTCTCGATCAAATCATCTGGTGTTCCAAATCCAAATTGTTTAACTACCTCTGCATCGTGGGCACTTAAACGATAAAGCTCTGTCCCCCTAAGTAGTACGTTTTTCACACCAAGAACAACGGGACTGTGTGGGTCATCGTCCGTTTCCACACTGACATGATGCTTCCTATGCACAGCGGTCCATTCTTTGGTATTCATGCCAGTGGTTAACCACAACCAAAAGCGAAAAAAATGCGATATAACTGGATGTAAATCGATAGCGTGATGAGCCTGATTTCGATGCAAATAAATCGTGACAGCAATAATGGTCACATGTGTATAACCCAAGGTGATAAACACAAAGTCCCAAAAAGAAAGGGTAAAAAAACCGTACAAAACGAACCTCCAAAATCATTAAATACCCTCTGAAAAAAGTTAAACAGAAGGAAGTGGCATTTGTTTAATCATATTCTAAGATTAAATTTTTCGCGACGTCTAATCTACCCGTCCAACCAATGTCTATAAAGATAGTGGCAGTGCTGTCAAGTACGATAGTCGGCCCTCGGACTATACCGCTGATGCTTTGCCTGTCGATTACAGGATATCTCGAGGCTGAAGCTTTATTTATATTCTCGAGAAAAGGAGTAATCGTCGAATTTGACCAGGCTTGCTCCACAGTAACAATTGCTCTGAGACTTACTATCTCTATAGGCTTATCGAGAATATGACCATATCGGCGCTCGTGCGCCCTTGGAAATAGACGACACAAATCACCCAGACAATCAAAAGGCAACGTCAGGAACGTTGATTGTCCAAAATAACATACGTCTACTAATAACTCTTCATTGAAGTCACTATCGCTATGCCCCTCTCGCGAAAGCTCAGCGCTTGCCATGGCGACCATATCCTCGAAAATACCTCTTAGTATTTCGTCACTGCAATCTTCAGATTTTTTTCGCACTGAACGTGAAAGTTTGCGACCAGGCTTTGAAACCGTCATACCTAGCGCTGATAAGACACCCGCACTTGCAGGAATTAAAATCA
Source organism: uncultured Gammaproteobacteria bacterium (assembly GCA_938075585.1). GTDB lineage: Bacteria > Pseudomonadota > Gammaproteobacteria > UBA4457. The sequence goes on from CALJHG010000026.1 coordinate 29,536, forward strand.
CTCTCAGAGATAAAGCCTCAGCCAGAGAACAACAATGCAACCCACCAGATCCACCAAAAGGCACTAAAGTAAAGTCTGCGGGGTCGATGCCTCGCGCTATCGATATCTCTTTGAGAGCTTGACCCATCAGGTTATTGACGATCTCCAATACTCCTAGTGCGGCTTCGCTCAAACTCAACCCTAATGCTTCAGCTAACTCCTCTACAGCTTCGACCGCCTTCTCAAAATTAAGCTTCATACCTCCGGGAAATCGTGTTTCTAGAGGGAGTCTACCCATGACTAGATTTGCATCGGTCACGGTAACACTTTTACCACCTTGACCATAACAGGCTGGCCCGGGGACCGCACCCGCAGAGCTGGGACCCACCTGCAACAAACCCCCAAGGTCAACGCGTGCGATTGATCCTCCGCCAGCTCCAATCGTGTGCATTTCAACCATTGGTATTGCGACCGGGTACCCTCCAATCTGACCTTCGGTTGTCAGAGAAATTCGCCCATCAATTAAGGCAACATCCGTTGAGGTGCCCCCCATATCAAAAGTCATAATCTTCTCAAATCCGGCTGCTTTAGCTATATGAGACGCACCGATTAATCCTCCAGCCGGCCCTGAAAGTAGCAAATTTACTGGGTGATTACTGGCGTACTCCGGAGAACATGTCATACCGTTGCTCTGCATCACAGCCAAAGATGAATAGTTTAAAGCACGAGCTAAGCTTTCCATATAGTTCCTGACTTTAGGTCCAAGCGCTGCGTTTAGCCATGTTGCAATACCTCTTTCGTATTCGCGGTAATCGGGTAATACGTCACTAGAACAAGCAACAAAGCAGTACTTTCCCAGTCTTACTGCTAGTGCATGCTCTATCTCAGGCCTTAAAAAAGAAAATAGCAGGTTAACCGCTATAGCCTCAGGGTTTAACTTTTCAACCTGTTCCTCAAGATAAGTCATGTCCTGCTCGGAAACATCTTCAACTAGCAGCCCAGAACTATTTATTCTCCCCCCTATCTCAACGCAATGCGACTTGGGCACTGGGGGAGATTTAGTAGGCGGAGTCAAATTATATAACTCTGCTCTAGCCTGCCTACCAATAGTTAATAAATCACTGAAGCCACGGTTAGTGACGTACACCGTTTTAGATAGTTTTTTTTCAAGCACAGCATTTGTGGCTACCGTTGTCCCATGAACGATAAAAATTTCTTCGAGGGGCACTCCAAGAGCCGAAAGGCCCTTCATAATAGCTATATTCGGGTTGTTGGGTGTCGATAATTCCTTGTGAACTCTAATCCCGGCTTCATCGCGCACAACAAAATCGGTAAACGTCCCTCCGGTGTCAACTCCGACTAGCAGCATAATATTTTCTCATTTTACACGCTTTATAAAAATCGCCCTTATAATACAGCACAAAGGTATACTTATTGTTGTAATATCAGTTCAAATAAATAAAACTTTTCTTTAATCAACTATGCCCGAGCTACCTGAAGTCGAAACAACGAAACGCGGAATAGAAAGACTACTAAAAAATAAAACAGTTGAAAGTACAATCGTTCACCAATATAAATTTCGTCAGCCAATTGCGCGAAATATTGGAAATATTTTAAAAAACCAAACTCTGAGAACGGTTTCGAGGCGCGCTAAGTATCTTTTGTTTAATTTCTCTGAGGGCACGCTGATGATACATCTAGGTATGTCGGGCAGCCTAAGAGTAGTCAGTCCAAACACCCCAAAAGCAAAGCACGATCACGTGGAAATTTCGTTTAACGACAACCTTTGCCTTAGATTCAGAGATCCGCGCAGATTTGGTCTAGTTATTTGGACAAAACAAGATCCACTTAAACACAAATTATTAAAAAACTGTGGGCCAGAGCCACTCACCCAGCAATTTTCTGCAATATACCTAAAGCGTGTCGCGGCGAATAGAACTTGCGCTATCAAGCAATTTATCATGCTAAATAACGTAGTTGTAGGGGTCGGAAATATTTACGCCAGCGAGGCACTATTTTCAGCCGGCATAAATCCAAATCGCCCTGCTAATAGTATAGATTTAGACGAATTTGGTCGGTTGAGTAAAAGTATTAAAACGGTACTACGAAGAGCTATTAGGGCCGGAGGTACAACGCTGCAAGACTTTAAAAACGAACGAGGTGACGCAGGTTACTTTAAACAAAAACTGGCCGTGTATGGTCGTGCAAGTCTACCATGTTACAACTGTCAACAAGCTATAGCACAACAACGGATAGGACAAAGATCAAGCTTCTATTGTCAAAATTGCCAAAAATAAAAATTACCAGACTACTGACGAACCTTCGCCCCTAGGGTCACTTGCCGCGGTTACGGAACCGTCTGCTTTGTCAATAACAATAACCTGCATATTGCCGTAATTGCGCCCACTTTCTTTGAGTTTATGCCCTTTCTTACTGAGGGATTCCTGCTCAGATGCGGTTAAACCGTCTTTCTCAAAGTAAATTTGATCAGGTAAATATTGGTGATGAAAACGCTTCGACGACACCATCTCAATCGGCTCAGCACCCATAATAAAGTCTAGCGCGGATATCAGTACCATAGAGATTATACGACTCCCGCCCGGCGTGCCCATAATAGCTATCCGATCGGTTCCTTCTAGAAAAGTAGGGGTCATGCTAGAGAGAGGTCGTTTTCCCGGTGCGATCGCGTTCGCGTCAGCACCCACAAGGCCATAAGTGTTCGGTGTAAACGGTTTCGCTGAAAAATCATCCATTTCATTATTTAATAATACACCTGTCCCTTCAGCAGTTATCGCCGCTCCAAAAGGAATATTGATACTTAAAGTCGCTGCGACTCTGTTACCTAGACGGTCCACAATGGAAAAATGAGTGGTATCCGTTCCTTTTGGACGACTACCTATTTGTGGTAATGAGTTGCTAGGCGTAGCTTCTGTGTCGGAAATTGATGATGCCAACAAATCGGCATGCATCTTAGACGATAACTCTTTTACAGGTACCTTTACAAAATCAGGATCGCCTAAATAATCCGCCCTGTCGCGGTAAGCACGCCGCATGGCCTCAACTACTAAATGGATATAAGTGTCTCTTTCATATTTTTTCAGGTCATATCGCTCGAGAATATTGAGCGCTTCGATAAGCGCTATGCCTCCGGATGAAGGAGGAGGAGACGAAATAATATTTATGTCGTGATAAGACGAGACAAGAGGCTGCCTTATCTTAACTTCATAGTTTTCTAAATCCTCAATTCGCCAAATACCACCATCAGAGACTACCGAGTCAACCATTTTTCTCGCTAAATCGCCCCTATAGAAACTCTCGCCGTTGGAAACTGCAATTGCCTGCAAAGTTTCAGCCAAATCCTTTTGAATGACCCTAAAACCCGCTTTAGGGACATTGCCCTGATCCAAAAATATTTTGGCAGCATCTTTATGTAAGCGTAAAGCTGAGACCCGATAACCTGCCATCTTTTCATAGCGATCACCGGTTAAAAATCCTTCCCTGGCCAACCTTATCGCCGGCATTAGATTTTCTTGCAGAGTCAAGTTTGCAAAATTCTCAGAGAGGTAGACTAATCCGGCAGGCAGACCCGGTATCGCAGCAGCCAACGGACCATTCAACGATCTATCGCGAACAAAATCTCCGGAAAAATCCAAGTACATATCAGCCGTGGCTTTACCCGGCGCTTCCTCCCTAGCATCAACAAATAAGTTTGTGCCCTCTTTTTGGCTATGAAGCAAAAAGAAACCACCACCACCAATCCCTGAACTATATGGTTCGACAACCGCCAAAGCTGCGGCAACAGCAATAGCCGCATCAAAGGCATTGCCACCGGCCTCTAATACCTCTTTGCCGGCGAGAGTTGCAGCAGGGTGCGCTGAAGCCACCGCGGATTCGGCTTGGACGCTATCGCCAAACCAAAGCGCAATAATCATAGCGCTGATATAGCGAAATTTATGGCATGCGTGTGTCAATTCAATCTCCTGCTAGGCTTTTCTTTAGAAACAAGTATTTTAACTCAAGTTGTTGCTGAGTCTCTTCGTGATCGCTATCTTTTGGAATGCAGTCTACGGGACAAACAACAACACACTGTGGTTCAGAAAAATGTCCGACGCACTCGGTACATTTTTTCGCATCTATCAAATAATGCAATTCACCCTCATAGATTGCCTCATTCGGACACTCGGGCTCACATACATCACAATTAATACATTGCTCAGTAATTTTCAGCGCCATTATGATTTGAGACTCAAATTAAATAGCTACCCTAGAAGCTAACGAGAGCTCGCCGTTAGTTTGTCGATCAAGACATTTTTTACAATTTTCGGCACAAAGTCAGTAATATCTCCGCCAAATTTCGCTATCTCTCGGACCAATGAGGAAGATATATAAGTATATTTCTCAGAAGTCGGTAAAAAAATCGTATCCGCTTCCGGCATCAACTTTCGGTTCATGCCAGCAAGCTGAAACTCGTACTCAAAGTCACTTACTGCGCGCAAGCCTCGCAAAATTACCGAAGCATTGTTTTCTTTTGCACAATCAACCATGAGACCATTAAACTGTATTATTTTAACATTTTTAATTTTTTCTAAAACGTTCGACGCCAACTCAATCCTTTCCTCTACAGAAAAAATCGTATTCTTCGACGTGCTCCCAGCCACCGCCAATATCACTTGATCAAACATGGGCGAGGCTCTAACAACTATATCGACATGTCCAAGTGTAATTGGATCAAAGGTGCCAGGATATATCGCGATAGTACTCAATTTACTGCCCTAAATATGAAAATCAGATAACTTATACCACTTTCCAACAGGAATTTCCTTAGCCCTTGGTTAAAAGGCTATATTCCATGCGCTTGGTCGAACCGGCTTTTAATTTTTGCCACTCTTTTGGTAACTTCACATCATTTTTCAAAAACTCCACATAAACTAAGCCATTTGGTCGAAGATTACGTTCAGCGATTAATTCCAGGGAAGATAACAGAAGGTCCGATTTGAAGGGGGGATCAAGAAATATGATATCGAACTGAGTGTCACAGGATTCAATATATTTAATTGAATCCTGCAGATACACCTTGGCATTGGATATACCCAAGCTAGTAAGTGACGCACTGATGGCACTGCCTAAGACTTGATTTTTTTCTACAAAAGTAACCGTACTAGCACCTCGGGAGAGTGACTCAATACCTAACGCCCCAGTGCCAGCAAACAGATCTAGACAACGTGCTCCTTCAATATTCAGAGAGAGCCAATTAAAAAGCGTTTCTTTGACCCGATCCGAAGTAGGCCTCAGACCTATTGCATGTTCAACAGGAATCTTGGTTCCGCGCAGGTTGCCTCCAACTACACGAACACTTCCAAGCGGTTTACTCATCGCCATCCTGATTCGGACCAACTATTACCGTTACTAATTTTTCCGGCGATAAATATCGGTTAAATACTTTACTAACCTCCGCAGGGGTCACTCGGCCAACATTCCCAGCGAAAGTTTCTATGTAATCGATTGGTAATTTATAGAATCCTATCATAGCTAAATAATTCAGAATTTCCGCATTAGTATCAACTCTCAGGGGAAATCCCCTTGTCAAATTGTCTTTAGCGCTAGCTATGTCCTCACCCGAAAACCCCTCAAGCCTCAATTTTTCTAGCGAGCTATCTAACACGCTAAGTGCTTCCTCTTGGTTCCCTCGATCGGTTTGTAGAGCAGCTACCAAACTACCTCCATTCAATTTCGGAGAAAAATAACTGTAAGCCGAGTAGGCTAAGCCCCTTTCCTCTCTAATCGATCTGAACAATACCGAAACTAATGAGTTTCCTCCCAGAGCATGGTTGGCTACTAATAAGGGAAAATAGTCTGGATGACCTCTCTCAACACCCCGGACACCAACTCGGATATGACTTTGTATTGAAGGAAAATTTCGCTTGATTAAAATACCTCGCGTCTTTTTTGACGGTGGCGAAAATGCTTCATCAGCGCGCTCGCCGCTCGCCAAAACAGAACTAATTTCTTCTGCCATAGCTTTGGCTTGCCTAGGATTTATCGCGCCTACAATCGATATATTAAGATTCTTAGCAACATAAAATTCGTTAAAGAACTTACTCACATCGTCCCGAGTGAAGGACTTGAGCGATTCAGCAGTGCCTTCATGGGGGAAGCCATAAGGATGCGCTGCAAACAACTCGGCATACAACTCATCTTGCGCCACAGCCGCCGGAGACTGTTTTTTAAAGTCTAATCCGATCAATGTTTTTGCCACTAGTCTGTCTAAGTCGATGTCATCAAACCTAGGCGAAGATAACGCCAACTTTAGCAATCTCATCACGGCTTCTAAATTAGTGTCCTCGGTTAGACTGCGCATCTTTATGTATCCCATATCCGAGGTGGAACCAGATGAGAGAATACCGCCAGTGAGTCCAATTGCCTCGTTAAACGCATCAACATTTAAATTACTTGCGCCTTGTAAAATTAGCGCACTCACTAAATTCGCTAGTCCATGTTTTGTCCCATCTCGAATACTGCCCGCATCAAAAGCCAGGTACATATCAACCATATCTAGTTCAGGCACCTGCGCATAAAGCACTGACACATTATTTTCGGTACTCCACGACTCCACCTGCACTTTGGCACTAATACAAAGTGGAAAAACTAACAATAAAACTAACATTGTCGAAACAAAATTTTTCATAACGAACTCTCAGGCAAGAGTTGGGTAGTAGCCAAAGCATCCGATCTAATATATTTTTTTACAACAGCAACAAGATCAGTCGCTGTAATCTCTGTTATGTTTTCAATATATTCATCTTTCAAACGCCAGTCCAAACCCACAGACTCTAACTGTCCAATAATAGTCGCCTGATTTTCCATTGAGTCCATTGCATAAACCCTATTTGCTATAACTTGTGACTTCACTCGCTGCATTTCTATCTGGGTTGGCGGACTTTGAATTATTTCTAAAAGCTCGCTTTTAATAGCTACTTCAAGTTGATCAAGGGTGACCCCCGCAACTGGAACCGCGCTAATTGAAAATAGCGTGTCCAAAAGAGATACCGGTGAATATCCAATCGACGCGAAAGTAGCTAGAGACTTTCCTCTAATTAGATGTTTGGCAAAACGGGCACTGGCATCACCGTCCAACACCTCTGCTAGGACATCAAGCGCATACACATCAGCCTCATCAATCTCATCAGACGCCCTTACACTGCCAAGAGAAGGTACTTTGTAACTCATTAATAATAGCGGCACTCGCGCCTTATCACTAGTCATGACAAGTCTTTTAGTTCCCTGACCGACGCGCTCCTTCGTACTTCTCAAGAAAGGGACTCTCTCACGAGCTAAGCTACCAAAATGCTGTTGCGCTAATTTATGTACCGCTTTCGAAGAAACATCACCTACCACCACCACAGTAGCGTTGTTTGGTGCGTACCATTGCTGATACCACTTCTCCAAATCGTCTAATCGCATTCCTTTGATGTCAGACTCCCATCCGATAACCGGGTGACGATAAGGGCTTTCTTGAAACACTAGTGCCCTGTTAGCCTCCCGCGCCAGGCCTTGGGGATTATCATCCGTTCGTAATCGACGTTCTTCTAAAACTACATTTATTTCCTTTAAAAACTCTTCCTCTTTTAAAACAAGATTGTTCATCCGATCAGCTTCTAATTCAAAGCTTAAGCCTACATTTTCTGACGACCATTGCTGATAATAGGCGGTATAATCAGAACTAGTAAATGCATTCTCGCGCCCACCTTTTTCGGCTACTATCTGAGAAAATCGGCCGTCAGGATAGGCCTCCGTACCTTTAAACATCATGTGCTCAAGGGCATGGGACACTCCAGTTATGCCCCTATGCTCATGAGCAGACCCAACTTTATACCAGATCTGTACTACTGCAACCGGTGCGCGCTGGTCTTCCTGAACTATTAACTTCAAGCCATTTGACAATTGAAACTCCTGCGACATAGGGCTTGCAAGCGGCAGTGCTATTAGAGCTATGGTAGTAAAAATTGATAAGATGGCATTCGGCCACATAATTTTGACCCTCAAAGAGTAAAATAACGGCAAAAAAAGATATTATCTTATTGTATTACAGCTCAAACCCTAACTAAAAATTAAATAAATGCAATGTTAGAAAACAACATTTCTGGAATGAATAAAAGCCATATGTTTAGCAAATTACTAAAACAACTAAGACGTAAAAAGGACTCATTCGGTAATCGTATTTCCGGACTGTTCGGAAATAAAACTCTCGTCAGAGAGGACTTGTTACAAAATTTAGAACGAGTACTTCTTACAAGTGATGTAGGGATCAAGGCCTCAGGGCGAATAATAGCAGCCGTTAAAAACTCCTCTCACAATGAATCTCCGATTGAAAACATTCGATATGAAATGCAGCGGATTCTAGAGGCGGCTCAACAGCCGCTAACAATAGAAAATCACCAAAAACAACCGTTTATAATTTTGGTAGTAGGGGTTAACGGTGCTGGGAAAACCACCTCCATCGCCAAATTAGCAAAAAATCTAAAAGAACGTGGACTAATGGTTGTACTAGCCGCAGGGGACACGTTTCGAGCCGCGGCGGTCGAACAAATACAAGAGTGGGGGTTGAGGTTGAACCTCCCGGTTATATCCAAACCCTCGGGCAGTGATCCGGCATCGCTGGCATATGAAGCTCATCAACAAGCTATATCTCTCGGGGCCGATGTCCTGATTATAGATACTGCTGGGCGACTCCATACCCAAGACGACCTCATGGCAGAGTTGAAAAAAATCAAACGAGTCATCGGCAAACAAGACGACTCGGCGCCGCACGAAGTTATATTAGTGCTTGATGGAACCTCAGGACAAAACACGCTCAAACAAACAGAAATATTTGTTAAAGAGATCGATATTTCGTCTCTCATCGTAACTAAACTGGATGGTACTGCAAAAGGTGGTGCATTATTTAATCTTGCTAATGAATTTGAATTACCCGTGAGGTATATAGGTATAGGCGAAGGTTTGGACGATCTTCTGGAATTCGATGCAAAAGATTTCGTCAGTTCACTGTTACATAATGTTGGAGACTAAAAATACAAAGACTGTCGCCGACCACTTCAAATCATGCAAGCTATTAAAAAAGTTGGCACTCAGCCTGTGCGAGTGCTAAAATCGTAACTTGAATCGCATTATAAAAGGATAATCTATGTCCAAAGCCATAAATATCAACCTGCCATCACTGGCCGGGTCACTCGAAAATTATATTTTATCGGCTAACCAAGTACCCATGCTTTCATTTGAAAAAGAGCAGGAGCTTGCAAAAAGGCTGATCAACAACAATGATTTAGATGCCGCTCGTCAGCTGGTAATGTCGCATCTAAAATTCGTGGTCAAAATTGCTCGCGGCTATGACGGATACGGACTCTCTTTAAGCGACCTCATTCAAGAGGGCAATGTGGGCCTGATGCAGGCAGTGAAAAGGTTTAATCCAGATAAAGGAGTGCGGTTAGCTGCATTCGCGGCCTACTGGATAAAATCTTGCATGCATGAATTCATCCTAAAAAATTGGAGAATAGTAAAAATAGCCACAACAAAAGCGCAGAGAAAGCTATTTTTCAACCTCAGAAGCGTCAAAAAATCACTTGGATGGCTAAACTCCGCTGAAAAATCAGTTATCGCGAATGATCTTGGTGTAGCCAACAAAGACATAGAAACAATGGAGCAACGACTAGTTGCGTCTGATTTAACCTTCGAACGGCCACTATCTGACTCGGATGATGCCCAAAATGCGCCTGAAGAAGTAATTGAGGACTACACCTTTGAACCGTCAGCGGTAAACGAACGGATCGAACATAGAGATTTAGCTCAAGACGGTCTAAAAAATGCACTTCTTAAATTAGATGACAGAAGTCGAGATATCATCGTGAGTAGATGGCTTCGCGACCCTAAGAATACGCTAATAGAATTAGCCGATCGATACAATGTTTCTGCAGAAAGGATTCGCCAGCTGGAAAAAAGTGCCTTTGCGGAGATGAAATCATATCTACCAAAAATAAGTGATATTGACTCCAATTAAGTCCGTTTCATTGCTAATTTTCAGATCCGCAAAACTGATTAACTAGCGCTACTAATAACAAAAACTAAATCGCTCCAATAATGATCTATAAAGAAAAAGCCAAATAACAGCGTTAAATATACTATCGAATATCTGAAAATAGTCATTGCCAACTCATCCGAGTGGTCAAATTGCATCTTTATCACATAAAATAAAAGCACTACGTTTAGGCTAACCGCACCTACGAGATATGGTACTCCGCTCATGTAGGTGATGTACGGCAGTAAAGTTGCTATGACTAGCATGACAGAGTAATAAAGTATCTGCATTCGAGTATAGGTGACCCCATGAGTTACGGGAAGCATAGGTATGAGCGCCTTAGCATAATCATCGCGCCGATAAATCGCTAAGGCCCAAAAATGAGGCGGAGTCCAAACAAAAATAATCAAAAACAACAATAGAGCGTGTGGATCCACCGAACCGGTGACTGCCGTCCATCCCAAAACTGGTGGTGCGGCTCCAGCGGCGCCACCAATTACAATGTTTTGGGGCGTCGCATGCTTTAGATACATTGTGTAAACCACAGCGTAACCAATCAGAGACGCAAACGTCAAAATCGCGGTTATACGATTAACCAGCACGTCAAGTACAACCATAGAAATGGTGCCTAGAACGATAGCAAATACCAGCGCTTGGCCCCTAGTCAACCCTCCTTGAGGAAGTGGCCGATTACGGGTTCTCTCCATTAATGCGTCAGTTCGACTTTCTACCACGTGATTCAGCGCAGCCGCCGAGCACGCCGCCAAACCTATACCAAAAGTGCCCGCCAACAATGTCGACAAACTTACCCACTCAGGGGTCGCTAGAAACATTCCTATGATCGCTGTGAAAACGATCAAGCTTACCACTCTTGGCTTGCATAGCTTTAAATATTCTGACGAATAACTGAGGACGCCTGAAAAAGGGACAGAGGAGCTCATATCAATCCGAGGTACGGGTGAAAAACAGCATCGTCAGCAATACTAGGAATAGAATAGCTCCCACACCGTTGTGAGCTACGGCAACCGAAATCGGCAGTCCGCCAACAATGTTGATCAACCCTAAAAAAATTTGACATGTGAGAACGCATAACAATACCCAGGCAAGCTTTTTAATCCGACTATCACCAAGCGTCATAGAACGCCAAATCAGAATCAAAAGCACAATGGTCGTAACTACCGCACCAATTCTATGAACCATGTGAATACTCATTCTAGCAGGTGTGTCCAAAACTCCATACTCATAATCAACACCCAAACCTCGCCACAAAGTGAACGCTTCGCCTAGCTGCTCACTTGGAAACCATTTACCCCCACACGTGGGTAGCTCAGTGCACGCGAGCGCGGCATAATTAGTACTCGTCCACCCACCTAAAAATATTTGACAAAATACCGTTAATAACCCAATCCAAACGAACATCTTTAATTTATTCGGGACCTTAACAGACACGTCTAAATACTTTATCTGTAAAGTATTCCAAAACAACAAAGAAAGTGTAATCAAACCACCCAAGAGATGAGCAGTCACAATTAAAGGCTTTAACAGAAGTGTGACAGTCCACATTCCAAGCGCACCTTGAAACATAACTAAGGGAACCAAACAGTAGGCCACTGCCGGATTTATTCCTATAGTGCGGCGTCTATAAAATGCAATCCCAGCTAAACACAAAATACCAAACCCTAGCGCACTAGCTAAATAACGATGAATCATTTCGCGCCACGCTTTGCCCGCCTCCAAGGGTCGTTGGGCTAGCCATTGATCATCAGCGGATAAGTTTTTTTCAGCAGGCACCAACAATTTCCCGTAGCAGCCAGGCCAGTCAGGGCAACCCAGCCCAGCATCAGTTAACCTAACATAGGCACCAAATACCATGACGACCATGGTTAACACCAGTAACGCAATAGATAAATTCAGGTACGTCCGTCTAATAGTCATTTAATCTTAGAAGCACGTAACAACCGTTGGAGATCCTTCTTTATACTGGCGGGATCAGCGTCAATAACAAAATAATTGACAATTTGACCCCGCCAATCTAAAAAAACCACTCCATCGCTCACAGGTTCAACTACGCCTCGTTCTTTAACTAATTTGGCCAATTGCTGGGCTAAATTAGTATTACGTATATGCATAAAGCCCGAAATATCTTTTTCAGATTCAAACAAGCCGATTAGCTTGAATCGGCTACCAGAATGACCTAACACATCTCGAATAACAGCTAAGTTAGACACGGCTTTCACGCATTTCGCTTCACACAGGCCATTTGTAAATAGAATAGCCCCCCATTCGCTCGGCTCCAATGTGATCGTCTGCAACGGCTCTAGCTCGATTTCAGATTTTATATCAAGAGGCGGCTGCAGTAAGAATCCCTTATTCAGTAATGGACCTAATCCTACGCTCTGCGGCGACTGGACAAGCATCCAAGCGACAACGAGTGGCAAAATAAAACAGGCTATTACCAAAAACAGTGGCCACCTACTAGCAGAGTGCTCACGACTAGACTTTTTATTCATCAAGTGACTTTTTCCTAAATAAATTCCACAGTCCTATAAAAGCCAAGATAGCAGCCATACTGAACCATTGTGTTGCATATGCCTCGTGTTTCTCACTACCTGACCCAGGTAACTTACGATCCACCTTCAAAGCACCAACTTGTGAGCCTTCTAGATAAAAAACATCTTTCAAAAGGACCTTCCCTTTACTGACGTTCCCGAGAGTTGACGGATCAACTCTCTGAACTCGAATAGCGCTATCTCCTAATTTTTCTTTGAGGTCAGTTTTATCCCCACCAAAAAAGCTTACGCCTACAACAGGAGGGGGTCCAAAATAACCTTTAATCTCTAGTCTCTTTGATTGAACAGACACACTAGGAACAAAATCTCTTGATCCGCGATTCGAGACCCAACCGCGATTGACTAGTACTGCGTGACCGTCATGTAATTTAAAGGGTGTTAGCACTTCGTATCCACTCTGCTTCATGTACACCCTATTATCTAAAAGTAAGTTCGTATCCTCATAACTTCCTACAAGTACCGCTTTTCTCCATTTAAGATCCACCTGCAGTGCACCATTTTCTAGGCGAAGTTCTGAACTTTGATGTTTTTCCAAAAAATTTCCATACCGCTCGCGCTTCTGTTCAGCCCTATCTAGCTGCCAAAAACCTAAAATACTTAAAAGCCCAATTGACAGGCTAAAAAGTACCACCAACAGTATACGTCGCACGTTCAAAATTGGCTTTCCATAAACGATTGCATAATAATAAGTTAATCTAAAATAAGGCGAAAATCATGGCTGAACTACCCATCGTAAAACCGATTATAATAGGCGTATTCTTTTTAATAGTGATAGCACTCGGTTCCGCAGGCCTAAGCCTTTTTAAAAAAGGCAGTACTCAGGGAACATCAACGGTAAAAGCATTAACCATCCGGGTAACTTTATCAGTAATACTTCTACTCACAATTATCGGGCTATATCAATTCGGATTAATCTCCCCCAACGGGTAAAATTGATCAGTCTATTCAAATTAAAAATCAAACCCAATAGACAAATATAAACAGGCCTATCCAAACTACGTCAACAAAATGCCAATACCATGCACAAGCTTCAAACCCAAAATGATTTTCGTGCGTGAAGTGACCCTTAATACATCGTGCCAATATGGTTGCCAGCATTATTGTACCCATCGTCACGTGAAATCCATGAAAGCCAGTTAAAAGGAAAAATGTGGCCCCATAGATGCCCGAATTAAGTGTTAAACCGAGCGCGTGATAGGCATGCCGATACTCTTCTGCCTGCATAGCTACAAAAATTATGCCTAGAATCACAGTAACAGACAGACCTGCTATAAGGTGCTTTCTACTGCCAATTTTCAGCCCCCAGTGAGCCCAAGTGCACGTTACACCACTGGTTAATAAGATTAAAGTGTTCCAAAAAGGAACGCCCCAAGCGCCAATTACCTCTTTAAATTGCGTAAATCCATACGAATCAGGTGTATTAAATAAGGGCCACGCGGAAGCAAACTCAGGCCAAAGAAACTCATTGGTCGCTCCTCCAGAGCCCGCACCACCTAACCAAGGGATCGAGTACATCCTCGCATAATAAAGCGCGCCAAAGAATGCAGCGAAAAACATCACCTCGGAAAAGATAAACCACGCCATACCCATACGGAAGCTTACATCAACTTGCCCGTTATACGTACCCGCCTCACTTTCAGCAATGACATCGCCAAACCAACCGAATAACATATATACAAATAAGATAAATCCCGCACTCAACACGTAAGGCCCAATATTAGCCCCATTCAAAAGAGTCGCACCACCTACAAACATCGCAAAAATTGATACAGATGCAATTAGGGGCCAACGGCTGGAATCTGGCACATAATAGTCAGCGTTGGAATAAGTAATATTAGACTTTGACATGCTTATTTATCTCTCAAATTTCGGTACAAAAATATCTTGTTAATTAGCTCTACACTTTAATCTACACTTGCTACATCTAGAGCCTCGAAAAAAGTATAACCTAAAGTTAATAATTTCACCTCCTGAGGAAGATCAGGATCGACCACAAATAACACGGGCATCGTTAATATCTGGTCTGGCTCTAACGATTGTTTAGTAAAACAAAAACACTCTGTTTTGTTAAAAAACTTCGCAGCAGCATTTGGGGCCACACTCGGTACTGCATTACCTACTAAAGTATAATTAGCATTATTTTTAACAATAAAATCAGCTCGTGTCTCAACGCCCGGCCGCACGAGCATCTTCTCTACCGTTGGCTCGAAATCCCAAGGCAGATCAGCACTAACGCTTGTAACAAATTCGACCTCCACGAGTCGGTCATCGTAAAGTTCTTTACTTCCAACATCTGCAGATACTATTCGACCCGTTTTCCCGTTTAATCCCGTAATCTCGCAAAAGACATCGTAGAGAGGAACTAGTGAATACCCAAATCCAAACATTAAAACTGTCGCAAACAAAAGGAACCGCACAGTTTTAGAGTTAGCTTTTTTCTGCGACGCATTCATAATCTATAGCCTAGTCGCAATTCCCCATATATAAACACCTACTACTAATGCTAACAGGCCCAGTGCGGTGCGCACTGCTTTCTTCTTTCTGCTCTCATCAGGGGTAAAACTCACTTATCTGTGACCACCGGTAATACTTTCAGGGTCGGGAGCCTCTGTGAAGCTGTGGTAGGGCGGTGGAGACGAAAGAGTCCACTCGAGACCTTGGGCGCCTTCCCAGACTTCGTCAGTAGCTTTTTCGCCACCTCTAATACACTTGACAACGATTATCACAAATAATATCTGGGAAATTCCGTAGCCTAGACCCCCTATGCTCGAAACCATATTAAAGTCTGCAAACTGAACTGCATAGTCTGGAATTCGCCTTGGCATTCCGGCTAACCCCAGAAAATGTTGCGGAAAAAACAAAACATTTACTGAAATCACAGATAACCAGAAGTGCCACTTCGCCAGCGTTTCGTTATACATATGCCCCGTCCATTTAGGCATCCAAAAATAGGCCCCAGCCATAAGGGCGAATACAGCTCCCGTCACTAACACATAATGAAAGTGTGCTACCACGAAGTACGTATCATGGTACTGGAAGTCCACGGGCGTAACGCCTAGCATTAACCCGGAAAAACCACCAATTGTGAAAAGTATTACGAACCCTAAAGCAAACAACATTGGAGTTTCGAAGGTCATGGAACTCTGCCACATAGTGGCAACCCAATTAAAGACTTTCACCCCTGTAGGTACCGCTATTAAAACCGTCGTGTACATGAAGAACAATTCCCCGGCCAATGGCATACCTACAGTAAACATGTGATGCGCCCAAACAATAAAACTCAAAAACGCTATCGCTCCTGTCGCATAAACCATCGAGCTATAACCAAATAGTGGTTTGCGGGCAAAAGTGGGAATTATGGCAGAAACTATGCCAAATGCGGGTAGGATAAGAATATAGACCTCGGGATGTCCAAAGAACCAAAAAATATGTTGGAACATAACCGGATCACCGCCCCCTGCGGCACTGAAAAATGCGGTTCCGAAAAACTTATCAGTAAGCAACATCGTCACGGCACCTGCCAAGACAGGAATCGACGCAATTAAAAGAAACCCGGTTATTATCCAAGTCCACACAAATAGGGGCAATTTCATTAGCGTCATCCCCGGAGCTCGCATGTTAAACACCGTAGCAACCACGTTAATGGCTCCCGCAATGGAGGATGCGCCCATAAAATGCACCGCAAAAATCAAGAACGGAAAGGCATCACCAGTTTGTAACACCAACGGTGGATACATTGTCCAACCACCAGCAGGTGCGCCACCCGGCATGAACAACGTGCTCAAAAGCATAGTAAAAGCAAACGGCAAGATCCAAAAACTCCAGTTGTTTAATCGAGGCAATGCCATATCTGGCGCCCCAATCATCATAGGAATCATCCAATTAGCAAAACCAGTCCAGGCCGGCATCACCGCACCAAAAATCATAATTAGCGCATGCATAGTAACCATAGAATTATAAAATTGCGGATCTACGAACTGCAATCCTGGCTGAAAAAGTTCTAACCTAATGATCATTGCCATAGTGCCGCCGATGAAAAACATCACCAACGAGAACAAAAGATAGAGCGTTCCAATATCTTTATGATTTGTCGTAGTCAACCAGCGCATAATTCCTGTGGCATGCGCCCCGTGGTGATCGTCGTGGTGGTGCGTCGCAACCTCACTCATGATTTAACCTCTAAATTAGTATATTGTTGTTGGTGCATTATTACTCGCCGGAGTTGATTTTTTTGGCCTCAGTCAGAACTATAGAGTTCATCTGGTCAAGGGCTTTAGAATCATTAATCACGAGAGCTTTTTCCTCAGTTTTTTTCGCAATCCACGCTAAATAATCAGCCTCCGGAACGGCCTCAACGACTATAGGCATGAAACCATGATCCTTGCCACATAGCTCGGCGCACTGACCGCGGTATACTCCCGGCTCCTGTATCAATGCCCATGATTCATTAATAAATCCAGGTATCGCATCTCTTTTCCACCCCAGCGCAGGAACCCACCATGCATGGATAACATCGCCTGCTGTAGTGAGAAACCGAATCTTTTTATTAGTTGGAACAACTAAATAGTTATCAACATCTCTAAGGTAGTGGTCGACATCGAATGGATCTAACTCAGCCCCTCTCTGCCTGGCTATATTAGAGTCTTTATGTATAGTGCTATAAAAACTGACATCTTCGCCAATATAATCGTAATGCCACTTCCACTGATAGCCAGTCACTTTGATGGTCATATCAGCGTTTGAGACATCTTCCATCATAATAAGCGATTTAGTCGCAGGGACCGCTACAGCAATCAATATCGCGAAAGGAATAACCGTCCACAAGACTTCGACTTTTGTGCTGTGGTGCCAATTGGCTGCTTTTGCACCACGCGATTTTCTATGCACAAATATGGAGTAAAACATCGCTCCGAACACGACCACACCTATCGCACAGACAATCCACAACACGTACATATGTAAATCGTAAATATCTTGGCTAAACGGAGTGACACCGCGCGGCAAGTTTAATTCCCAGTCGGCAAAACATGCAGCAGGAATTAATGCGAGTATCAATGATATAAAAATATTTTTACTTAAAAGATTCATTTAGTACTATCTCCGTGCTTATCTATTCGAGAAGCACGCACAAATTATTATAGATTTAACACGAAAAATTATGCTTTGTTCAACATTACAACATTTCTTTGCTAGGCTCCCAGAAAATATTACGCCTGAACTAAAAATTCAGACCAGTTTGCGTTAAGTATATTAACCTTTTTTATTTGCCGCGTTAACTGAAAACATAATATAACAGATAACCGACCATGAGATTAAACATTTAAACCCGCGTAAGCCAAAATTATTCAGCCACTTTCAAAATTTGTTTTACGAAATTATCCATCACTTCGAGATCCCCATTCGTATCTCCACCAAAGTCACAGCGCATTAGAAGTGGCGAATCAATTTTTGATTCCAAATAACTGATATTTCCTCCCGGGTCATGCATTAACGGATCCAAAACGTTTGCAACCCAGCCTAAGAACCTTAATCCAGAGGCCTTGATAGCTTCCGCCGTAAGCACCGCATGATTGATACAACCAAGTTTAACCCCCACCACTAGAACCACCGGCAACCCCAGCGTGGTAGCTAGATCGGCGACACTGTCCGACGCACTTAACGGCGCTCTCCAACCTCCAACCCCTTCCACTACCAGATAATCGGTAGCGATTTTACAAAGATTATAAGCGTCTACTATCTTGCCTAGACGGATCGGCTCATTTGCCTCTAAAGCGGCAATATGCGGCGAGCAGGCGGGAGTAAAAAGGTAGGGATTACGCAGCTTTTGCCCTAGCGCGACGTTTGATGCCTCCAACAAGATTTGATCATCCTCATGAATCAATTTATCTTCTAACTTTTCAGCACCAGTCGCCACCGGTTTCATCCCAGCAACCTGATACCCTTGCATTGCTATCGCCCGAATTAATAGAGCACTAACGTAGGTTTTTCCACACCCTGTGTCCGTCCCAGTTATAAATATACTCATCTTTTTTTTAACCGTGACAAAGGAAAAGTATGGCCAGCATTCGCTTTTTGTTTGGCACGATCAAGGGCCCAGGCGTGACCGATAATTACTTCGTAGGTGGCGGGAATCTTGTTGTCTCGACGAAGTTGATCATAAGCCTTAATCATTCCAGCCAACCTTTCCTTTCCCATCAATGCTTTTTGCCTGCCACGAGACACATTGGAGGCACCTATCCCTTTCAAATCTCGCATCAATTCCATCACATCTTCATACTCGACGATTATCCTCTCAGTCGTTAGCACAGGGTCAGAAAACCCCTGGGCAGATAATATGTCGCCAACTTCATGCATATCTAAGAATTCGTTTACGTGAGGAATCGAAGAAACAGAATCAAATGAACTCCTGAGTTCATGGAGCGTATCTGGGCCTAAGGTAGCAAACAAAAATAGTCCACCCGGACTTAGAACCCTCCTTATTTCGGCGAAAGACAATCCTAACTGCTGGCTCCACTGTAACGCTAAGCTAGTAAAAGCTAGATCAATCTGCCCATCGGCGATTGGCAGTGCCTCCATGTCACCACAAATATACCGTTCCCGAGAAAATAACTTTACCTTTTTGTTGTAACGAGCTTTTACAAGCATTCTAATCGCAAAATCAACCAAGTATATTTTAGATTTCTTAAATTTTCGCCCCAAAAGCCTTGAAAACCGTCCAGTCCCAGCACCTAGATCAGCGATTCTTTGGGGATTAACTACTAGCATATCTAACTGCTGAAGGACTCTAGAACCAACCTCTCTTTGCAAAAAATCGTGCGTATCATAGGTACCTGCGGCACGATTGAACGACGCCATTGTGCTTTTTTTGTCAAGTGAGGCGGTCATAACCGACAGGAGAGTGCGTCTTTAATGGCTTGAATCAAACTAAGAATATCATCATGATTATGACTTGACGTTATTGTGAGTCTTATTCGCGATGTCCCGGGTGGTACAGTCGGTGGTCTTATAGGACGAACATAGAAGCCTCTTTTCATGAGATAATTTGCCACAGCAATAGTTTTTTCTTCCTTCCCAAAAATAATAGGTTGTATCGGAGAATCGCTGTCTTGTAATTGAATTCCGGCTTCTCTGGCTAGTCGGCGGAAAAACCTTATATTTTCGAACAGAGACTGCCGTCTTTTAGGGCAGGCCTCTAGAAGGGTTAACGACTCTAGCGCGGCGGCCACACATAACGGAGGCATCGCCGTATCATATATATAAGTCCGAGCTTTTTGCACTAAAAGATCGATAACCTCATTTGAGCCGAGGATTGCTGCTCCCATAGAACCCAACGCCTTGCCAAATGTAATCATGACTAACACAGAAGACGATAGTTGTGAGCCGCAACTTAAAATCCCCGCTGCACCTTTACCATTTCCTACTATCCCGAAGCCGTGCGCATCGTCAACGTAGAGCACGCTTTCGTTTTGGATCACATTGCCCAGCAATGAGCTAAGGTCAATTAAATCGCCGTCCATGCTAAATACTGATTCAGTAACGAGCATTTTTACGTCGCGATCCTGAATACTGGATAAATCCGGTGTTTTCCCATGGGGATATCTTTTATGGGCTGCTTTACTAGCCAGAACGCCATCTATTAACGAGGCATGATTCAACTTGTCGTGAAATATAAAATCCTTCCGGCCCATCAACGCGGGAATAGCGCCTGTATTCGCCAAGTAACCAGACGAAAAAATTAATGCACTCTCAGACCCCGCGAAACGAGCTAATTCCTTTTCTAGCTCCGCATGCAGAGAACTTCGACCAGATAATAACGAAGCTGAACCAGAACCAACCCCAAATTTCTTGACCTCGTCAGAAACGCGCTGGATAACCGCTTCATCCGAAGACATTCCAAGGTAATCATTACTACAAAAATTAATCAGTTCGCGGCCATCGAGCTCGATTCGCCCACCTTGACGACTTCTGCGCGCATCAAGTGTTCTCAGTAAATTTCTTTCGGTTAAATCAGATATCTGCCGCGAGACTCTCCTTAAAAAACCAGCACTCACCCCTAAGCCAACTAATTGTGAGTGCTTAAGGACGCATTCAAGCCTAGAGAGCTGAATAACTCGTTATCTGCAACTACCACAGGGTTATCAGTTGTAAGAAGTGAATCACCATAAAATATAGAATTTGCGCCCGCAAAGAAACTAAGAGCCTGCGTCTCATCTGTCATACTCGTTCGGCCTGCGCTTAATCTCACGAATGACTTAGGCATCATAATTCGTGCCGCCGCAATCGTTTTTACAAAGTCGATAGGGTGAACCGCGTTCGCCTCGGCCAAAGGAGTCCCTTTTACCCGTACTAACAGGTTAATAGGGACAGATTGAGGTTGTACCGGCATATTAGCAAGCTGTCGCAATAATTCGGCCCGATCAGCCACGGCTTCTCCTAACCCAACTATACCCCCACAACAAACATTTATATCAGCATTTCTGACATTTTCTAGGGTGTCTAGCCTGTCTTGATAAGTTCGCGTGGTGATAACCTCTCCATAAAATTCCGGAGATGTATCTAAATTATGGTTATAATAATCCAATCCGGCATTCGCCAAACGCCTCGCCTGCATGTCGTTCAACATACCTAGCGTCACACATGTCTCCATCCCTAAATCTCTCACGGCCTCTATCAAAGGCACGACAGCATCGAGATCCTTATCCTTCGGAGATCTCCAAGCAGCACCCATGCAAAACCGAGTTGCTCCAGCAGCTTGGGCAGCCCTAGCAGATTCTAACACCGTCTCTTTATCCATAACCGGAGTAACTTCAACATTCGTGTCGAAACGAACGCTTTGGGGACAGTAGGAGCAGTCTTCCGGACACTTACCACTTTTGATGTTTAATAGCGTACTTAATTGTACCTCGTTTGGGTCAAAATTCTCCCTGTGTACAGTGTGTGCTTTGAATAACAAATCGTTGAAGGGCAGGTCAAACAATTTCTCAGCTTGCTGCTTACTCCACAATTCTTCATCTGCTATACCCGCTTTCGATATGTTCTGGACGGAAACCATGCCAACACCCCTTAATGGCCAACCGATAAACAGCGGCGCTTCGTAAACTATTTAATGTAATGAAAAGTTTACCATTGCTCGGCGAAAAAGCAACTCCTCTACAATCAACAACCTAAAAATTGAAAGTAAGTGCCTACTTTTACCACACTATATATCAATATTAACTTCGGACAGGGCGTGTTTTTCAATAAATTCCCGGCGAGGCTCTACTTCATCTCCCATCAAGTCGCTAAACAACTTATCGGCCGCGAACGCAGATTGCACCCCAACTTGCAATATTGTCCGGGTTTCTTCATTCATCGTAGTTTCCCATAATTGTTCTGGGTTCATTTCCCCTAATCCTTTATAACGCTGCACATAGAATCCTTTTTGAGCTGCAGCCAACATTTTTACAAATGCGTCATAAAGACTAGTAATTTGCTCTTCAGACCCATCAGATTTTTTGATCACTGATTCTCTGGACAAGACCCCATCAAGCAAAGTACCCAAGCGACTCAACTCTCTCATCTCGGGACTCAAAAGTGTTTCTCGTTTTAGCTGTATGGAATTCGAAGAGCCATTCGTGAAAAAATTCAGGTTGATTTGAAAGGAACTGCTGCTGTCATAATCTAATTCTAAGTTTAAATTCCCGCCATCTCCTAATACTGCTAATAGTTGTTTTTCAAACTCTGCAGCCCAATTGGCTACTGCTTCCTCTTTTATGTCATTCTCAGAAACAAATGCAGAGGTCGCCCTTAATGCGGTCAATATGCTTTCAGGGTAGAGCCTCGCCAACCTTCCTTGTAGATTATTTAAAACCAAAAACTCCTTACCTAATTCATTAATTTGCTCTGTTCCTAACACACTTGTTTTCAAATCAATTTGAACGCCCTCAGTGCCGGCACTCATAAAATAAGCATTGAGTTCAACATCATCTTTTAAGTAATGCTCTGCCTTACCTTTTTTAATTTTGTATAGTGGCGGTTGGGCAATATAAATATGGCCAGCATCTACTAATTTCGGATAATTTCGATAAAGAAAGGTTAGCAATAACGTTCTAATGTGAGAGCCATCAACATCAGCATCGGTCATAATTATTATTTTATGATATCGAAGCGCATCATAGTTAAATTCATCGCGTATCCCACACCCTAATGCTGTAATTAAATTACCTATTTCTACGGAAGAAAGCATCTTATCAGGGCGGGCTTTTTCTACGTTTAAAATTTTTCCTTTCAATGGCAAAATCGCCTGATTCTTCCGATCTCGCCCCTGCTTGGCGGATCCACCAGCTGAGTCTCCTTCCACAACAAAGATCTCGCATTTTGCTGGATCTTTTTCCTGACAATCAGCCAGCTTCCCTGGCAATCCCGCTATATCTAGCGCTGTTTTCCTTCGCGTAAGTTCCCGTGCCTTCCTCGCGGCCTCTCTAGCCTGCCCAGCCTCGATAATTTTGGCCACAATTGTCTTCGCGTCTTGCGGGTTTTCTTGCAAAAAATCATTAAGTTTTTCAGACACAATTGTTTCTACTACTCCCTTTACTTCGCTGGAAACTAGTTTGTCCTTAGTCTGTGAAGAAAACTTGGGGTCGGGAACCTTAACAGACAAGATTGCAGTTAATCCCTCTCTTACATCGTCTCCTGTGACCGCAGTTTTGTTTTTGCTGGCTACCCCCGTTTTCTCTATGTACTGGTTCAAGGTCCTGGTTAGTGCGCCCCTCAGTCCTGATAAATGTGTACCGCCATCTTTTTGGGGGATATTATTCGTATAACAGCCGATGCTCTCGTGATAAGCATCTGTCCACTGCAAAGCGAGTTCTAAAATAATGTCGTCTTTCTCAGAGGTAATATAAATAACACTCGGATGCAATATCACCTTGCTTTTATTTAAGTAATCAACAAAAACACCTATGCCCCCGGTATATTGGAAAACTTCTTTTTTGTCAGTACGTTCATCGAACAAAACTATTTGCAACCCAGAGTTCAAGAAAGCTAACTCTCTAAGCCGCTGCTCTAAGATTTCATACACGAAAACAGTATTTGTAAAAGTTTTATCGCTCGGGCGAAAGCGTACTAATGTTCCTGTCTCCTCGGTTATACCTATATCCTTAAGCTTATCTACAGGATCCCCTTCTGAATAATGTTGTTCCCATATTTTTCCGTCTCTATGCACTGTAAGCGTTAACTCAGATGACAGTGCATTCACCACAGAGACACCGACCCCATGAAGTCCTCCAGACACTTTATAGGAGTTGGGATCAAATTTACCACCAGCATGCAAAGTGGTCATAATTACTTCTGCTGCGGATCTTTGCTCTTCCTCGTGAAAGTCTACCGGAACTCCTCGGCCATTGTCGGCCACCAGAACGGTACCATCGATGTTTATTGACACTTTAACCTCTGTGCAGTGACCCGCCAAAGCCTCATCAACACTATTATCTACAACCTCAAAAACCATGTGATGCAAGCCAGTTCCATCATCTGTGTCGCCAATATACATGCCCGGCCGCTTCTTGACCGCATCCAAGCCTTTCAATACTTTGATGTTTTCAGCGCTATAAGTCATTGATTACTCCATTTGATCATGGTTTTTATGCCGTATTTGATCCAATTGTAATACAGCATCCACATTTTTACTAAAACCGACAAGTTCCGCTGACCGAATAGATGTTAACACTACTTGACCCTCTTGCTTCAAAAGCATATTTAAAACCGAAGTAATAAAAACATCGTCCAATTCAGCAGCAATATCATCCACTAAAATAAGAGGTTTTTTTGCGGTCTTCTGAAAAATATACTTCGCCAAGCTGCACAAAACGAAACACACCAAGAATTTAGACTGTCCACCACTTAAATTCCGCGCGACTGGTCCATTTTTATCACAAAGAGCAAGATCGGCCCTATGCGGACCAACCGTAGTATAGCCAAGCTGCTCATCCCTTTCCCAAGATTGCGATAAACATAAACGATAGCCTTTCTCCCTATTCCAACCTGGCGAATAACGAAAATACAACCCCCCAAAAAATCTGCTTATGGTTTTACCCTTAAGCTCAGCATTTAACCTAAGTACAATGTCTTCCCTTTTCCTATCTATTTCTTCACCAACAGATAGCAACTGCTCATTCCAAGCCCTATGAATTTTTCGAAGATTTCTTCCACGAATTAATTGGTTTCTTTGTCTAAGGGCGCGTCTATATTTCTTCCACTCTTCGATATAACTTGGTTCCACGTGGAACATAGTTTTATCTAGGAGAGCCCTTCGTTTGTCCGGTCCTTCAGTCAACAATGTAGCGGCATGGGATGTAATCACTATAGCCGGTGCGCTCCTTGCTAACTCTGAGGCTTTTTTTACCGGGTTACCATTCACAGTAATCTCAGTTTTTACGCCTTTTTTCCTTACATGTATGTTCACGGGATCGCTTATACCCGTCTTCCCTGAAGCGATAACCGACGCCCCCGGCGCCCCTCTCCTAACAATATCTCCAGATCTATTTGAAACGAACGATTTTCCTTGGCAGACCAAGCTAATCGCCTCCAGAGCGGTAGTTTTTCCAGTCCCATTTCCGCCCGATATAACGGTGCTTTTCTTTCCCAATGTTACATCTAGACGTTCAAAGCAACGTAGGTTATTAATTTGGACAGTTTTTAATAACATCTCCAAATTGATCTTATAGGCGCATAGGCATTACGACATATTTCGCGTCAGATTTCTCTGGATCTGTTATCAAACAACTACTGTTTGCATCTATCACATCCAAACGCACAGTTTTGCATTTCAATATTCCCAAAACATCTAAAAGATAAGCAACATTAAATCCTACTTCCAAATCATCACCCGTATATTTGACTTCTAAGTCTTCCTCCGCCTCTTCTTTTTCGGGATTATGCGCTATAGCCTTCACCAAGTTTTCATTCAGAGTTAGTCTTATCCCCCTAAATTTTTCATTAGATAATATTGACGTTCTAGTTAATACGCTTTTCAATTCTTCCCTATCAGCCAACATAAAATTATTGCTTTCCTTTGGAATTACTCTCTTGTAGTCTGGAAAATTTCCCTCCAGAAGCTTTATCCTCATGATCTGGGAACCCACAGTAACGCCTATACCATTATTTCCTATTGAAAAACTCACGTTTTTTTCGTCACTTCCGGCTAATAACTTGAGTAACTCTAGCACTCCTTTCCGAGGTATAATCATACTAACGTCGATAGAACTTTTATTAGAAAACTCCACATCAGCGAGCGCTAATCTATGACCATCGGTAGCTACAGTCCTCATGCTATTATTGGTAATTTCGACGAGTAATCCATTTAAATAATACCTAACATCCTGAGATGCCATAGCAAAATTGGTGTTAATAAAAAGATTGATTAAAGACACTCTATCTATCTCTAAGTTCTGAGTATGATCTTCATCATTCATCTTAGGAAATTCTTTCGCGGGCAATGTAGACAACATAAACCTACTTTTACCCGAGGTAAGTTTAACCTGATTTTCTTGTTTAGAAATTTTTAACTTTGAATCAGCTGGCAATGCTCGACAGATATCTAGCAATTTACGCGCAGGAATTGCCAATTCTCCATCCTCGCTGCTGTTAATGTCTAACGTACTTGACAACTCTAACTCTAAATCGGTTGCCGTTATCAAAAGATGTCCGTTACTAAATTCCAGCAATAAATTCGAAAGTATAGGTTGATTATGCTTTCGATCTAGCACCGACGCACTAGACTGAAGCACAGGCAACAATATATTAGTAGGTATTTGTATATTCATATTATTATTACTATTAGGTAAAGAAAAAGCGGGGATAACATTTTTTCTTATTTAAATTAATAGCTTACCTCTTTTTATGTCGTTTGAAATTGTGTCTTTTATGTTAGTACTCTGTTGACAAAAATAGTCGCTTATTACGCGTTAGAACTTATTCCTCGTTTATACACAGTTTTTATTCATGATGTTAAGATTCGCTCTAAGTTAGCGTAATCTTCCTCTATTTTAGAATCTGATGATCTCAGTTCGGCAATTTTTTTATTTGCGTGTATTACCGTTGAATGATCCCGACCGCCGAAAGCGTCCCCTATTTCTGGGAGGCTATGATTCGTCAATTCTTTTGACAAAGTCATTGCTACCTGCCTGGGCCTAGCTACAGATCTACTTCTTCGTTTAGACAATAAATCAGACACCCTTATTTTATAATACTCTGCTACCGTTTTTTGTATATTTTCGATAGTTACTAATCTGTCTTGCATAGCCAACAAGTCTTTAAGCGCTTCTTTTGCGAAATCCAAGGTAATTGAGCTTCCAGTGAAGTGAGCGTTTGCCACCACTCTATGAAGCGCTCCCTCAAGCTCTCTAACATTTGATCGAAAGCGTTTTCCTATAAAAAATGCGACCTCATGAGGCAAATCCACTTTGTTATGACTGGCTTTTTTCATTAAAATGGCTACCCTAGTTTCAAGTTCCGGGGGCTCCACAGCGACAGTTAGACCCCATCCAAAACGAGACTTCAGTCTTTCCTCAACGCCGGCCACCTCCCTAGGATAGCGATCACAAGTTAAAACTATTTGTTGGTCACCTTCTAAAAGCGCATTAAAAGTGTGGAAAAACTCTTCCTGAGAGCGATCTTTTCCTGAAAAAAACTGAATATCATCTATCAACAGTGCGTCGACTGAGCGATAATAGCGCTTAAACTCATTAATTTTATTATGTTGTAAAGCTCTAACCATATCAGCTACAAATCTTTCTGAATGAAGATAAATAGCTTTTAAATCACGACCATTTTGAGTAATAAGATTTCCAACAGCATGCATTAGGTGAGTTTTACCTAGACCGACACCACCGGAGATAAATAGGGGGTTATATGCCTTTCCTGGGTTATTAGACACCTGCAAAGCCGCTGCTCTAGCCAATTGGTTTGATTTGCCTTCCACAAAAGAGTCGAAATTAAGTTCTGCCCTAAGGCCAGAATTTTGTGAGGATCTTCTAACGGCGGTCTTTTGGGTGGGTTCTTCACTAGTTACGTTTACTGGCGCAACCTTTCGTAATGGCGCACTACCTATAAATAAACTGACCTCGCAATTGTTTTCAGAAGAAGATAAAACAATATCTTTGATTCGGTCAAAATGTTTATCTTTAACCCAATCAAAAACGAATTGATTAGGAGCAAAAATATTTAACTTATCATTATTTTCAAGGGCTTGGAGAGGAACAATCCAAGTATTGAAGCCTTGGGAATCCATCTCTATTTCGAGCTGTTTCAAGCATTGTTGCCAAATTTGATCATGCATAGCGTTGTACGGTAGGAGTGTGTTTTAAATATTATATTTTAGATTGAGTATATGCGGGTTTTATAAACTTATCCACAGGCTAGAATAGTCCGTCAAATTATTTATTTCAGTTGACTTCAACGGCCGTTTCATCCTAATATCGCCGCCTCTAACAGGTTAAACAATAACGTTTATCCTAAATCAGACACGGATTTAAGAGTAATGAAGCATACTTTTCAGCCAGGAACGCTTAAAAGATCGCGAAAGCACGGGTTTCGAGCTCGGATGAAGACGAAAGGCGGACGACGAATCCTTGCCGCCCGGAGAGCCAAGGGGCGAGCGCAACTTACAGCATAAGAATTGAAAGAATGAAAAAGTTTCCTAACGGATTTGGTCGTTCCAGAAAAATGACAGAAGGAGATGATTTCAAATCTACGATTATCAAAGGTGATAAGCAAAATTTTAGCACTTTTAGCCTGTATTCTTGTCCTAATCATACGGGTGGAGCGCGATTGGGCATTGCTGTAAGTCGCAAGGTCTCAAAAAAAGCTGTAATTCGCAACGCGTTAAAGCGAATAGTTCGAGAGACATTCAGAACTAAAGCAGAACAACTCCAAGCTGTAGATTGCTTTTTCAAATTTCGTGCTACTAAGCATGTGCCGAACAGGTTGCTGGTCAAGCAGGAATTAATAAAGAGTTTCTCTTTGCTAGCGAATACTAAACCAAACAGAGGTAATTAACAGGCATGGACAATGTTAGGTTTTTTTTAGTACTCGCTGTCAGTTTTTTAGCTTTGCTACTTTACCAAAAGTGGCACCAAGATTATCTTTCAGACTCCATTCAAACAAGCTCAACGCAAACACAGAACGCGCCTAAGTCACTGTCGGTGGATAGAGAACGAGATTTGCCACAAATTCAACCGTCTTTTGAAATTGATCCTAGTTTTGACAGGGATGAGTCGTCGAGCGGTTCTGCCGATATCGAGGTAACAACAGATTTATTTTCGGTTAGATTCTCGTCATTAGGAGCTGGGATCAATCAGGTAGGATTGCTCAAATACCCAGTGGAGCAGGACCGCCCCTCGGAAGCGGTGCAATTATTAGCCAACAACTCTGATAGGCTGTTTATATATCAAAGTGGATTAGCAGGTGATACGACATTGCCGACTCATTATGACTCTTATTACATTCCGCAAGACAAGTACAGCTTAGGGGACCGTAGTGATGAATTAATCGTTCCGTTTCAGTGGGAAAGTGGCACAGGTATAAACGTAAAAAAAGAATATGTTCTAAAGCGACAGAGCTATTTGATACAAGTAAAACATACGATTGTAAATAATAGCCAAACAGCTATTAAACTTCATCAATATGACCAACTCAAACGCAGTCGAGAGTCCTCTCGCAAGGGTATGTTGTATCTCTTTACAGGGGCTGCATTATCTACCCCGGAGAAGCGATACGAAAAATTTAACTATGGCGATTTAGAAGACGCACCGTTATCGGTCAATGCTAAAGATAGTTGGGTAGCAGTGATGGAGCACTATTTTGTCGCTGCTCTCATTCCAAATAAGGGGGTTACCCATCATTTTTATTCTAAAACGGATAATAAAAACCGCTTTACTGTTGGCCACTACAGTCCGGGGGCTACTTTGGCCCCAGGCGAACAACACGAATTTAGTAGCTCGATTTACATAGGGCCTAAAAGACATGACATATTAGAGGAGACTGCACCAGGATTAAACTTAAGCGTGGATTACGGAATGTTATGGTTCCTCGCTAAGCCACTATTTGTAGTATTAACATACGTGCATAAAATGACTGATAACTGGGGATGGGCGATAGTTATTCTTACGATACTACTAAAATTGATGTTTTATCCTTTGGCAGCAGCAGGTTATCGTTCGATGGCTAATATGAGGAAGGTACAACCGCGGCTTCTTGCATTAAAAGATCGATACTCAGGTGACAAGGCCCAATTAAATCAAGCTATGATGCAGCTGTATAAGGACGAGAAGATAAACCCTTTGGGCGGTTGTCTGCCTATGTTGGTTCAAATCCCGTTTTTCATAGCTTTATATTGGGTTTTGTTAGAAAGCGTAGAGATCAGACAAGCCCCCTTTATTTTCTGGATAACTGACTTGTCTAGCCTTGACCCATTCTATGTATTACCACTCCTAATGGGAGTTACAATGTGGTTCCAACAGAGGCTCAATCCGGCACCCCTAGATCCGATGCAGGCTAAAGTAATGAAGATATTGCCATTTGTTTTTACTGGGTTTTTTGCCTTTTTCCCGTCAGGACTCGTACTTTACTGGCTTGTGAATAATTTACTATCCATAGCTCAGCAATATCGCATCACTAAATTGGTAGAGAGTGAGAGCGCATAAACTCTTGCTGAAGCGGGCGTGTTAACAGACACAATAGTAGCTGTGGCCACCCCTAATGGCAGGGGTGGCGTCGGTATAGTGCGCTTGTCTGGCCCTAAGGCCATGCAGGTGGCCTCTAAGGTTGTTAGAGTAGAGTTGTCGAACAGCCGCATCACGAATTATACAGATTTCCTTGATTCTAAAGGCGATAAAATTGACACGGGGCTTGTGGTATTTTTCAAGGGGCCAAACTCTTACACGGGCGAAAATGTAATCGAAATGCATATGCACGGTAATCCAATTATTTTGGGGGAGATGGTTAGAGCCTGTTGTGAATTGGATGCTAGACTTGCGAGGCCGGGAGAGTTTACGGAGAGAGCTTTCAGAGCTGGAAAAATAAATTTGGTTCAGGCCGAGGCGGTGGCGGATTTGATTGCTGCTCAATCGGTTAAAGCAGTCCGTTCTGCCCAAAACACTTTAGAGGGTCATTTCGGCAATGTTGTTGAAAAGTTAATATTACAAACTCAAGAAATACGATACCAGTTAGAGGCCGCGATCGATTTTTCAGACGATGTGAGCAGCCCAGATTTTATCCCCCACATGTTTGGACTGCATAAGAAGTTGCTGGAAGGATTGAAGAGCCTCTTAGCATCTGCGACACAAGGTGCAAAACTTAGTGAGGGCTTTAAGTTAGTTATTGCTGGGCCACCAAATGCGGGTAAATCAATGTTACTAAATCGTCTCGTTCAGTCCGAGCGAGCAATTGTGTCGTCTGAAGCAGGGACTACAAGAGACGCAATAAATGTCGAGTGCCGACTTAGGGATATTCCGGTGCAAATTATAGATACAGCAGGATTGCGAGAGGATGTTGAGTCTAGTATAGAAAAAGAGGGTATCAAAAGAACGTACGCTGCCATCGAAAAGGCAGACCTAGTTATTTATTTAAAGGATGTCACATCGACTGTCCCAGCGGGTCGCGACTATGAGTCAGACTTAGTGACACACGCTAAGATCTTGACGGTATTTAACAAACTTGACAAGCTGCCAGAAACTAACAAATTAGAAAAAAATTCAGGAATTTATATTTCGGCTCTTTCGGGGGTGGGTGTAGCTAATCTTGAGGACGCGATCATTGAAAATTTTGATGCTTCTAATAATGAGAATGTCGAATTTTCGGCGAGGGAGAGACACCTTATAGCCTTGAAAAAGGCTATTAATGCTATAGATGCGATTGAAGATGTTAGTTTTGGCGCTAGTCCCGAGTTAGTAGCTGAGGACTATAGGGAAGCAACAGGTGCGCTCCAAGAAATCGGCGGGGAATATTCTACTGAAGATCTCCTGGGTGATATATTTTCAAAGTTTTGCATAGGGAAATAATAGTCCATGGACCGAATATTAGTTATCACCCTCAGTAATCTGGGAGACGCGGTGATGACTACACCCGTGTTTGAGGCTTTACATGTCGCATATCCTTGCTGTGTCATTGACATTGTAGCGGATAAGAGGTCCTCGGACATTTTTGGGGGCGCTCCCTACTTGGGAAAAATTTTTCATCGTGAAAAAAAGGGAGGCATGATAAAAACTATTAAGTTGATTGCGGAACTGAGAAAAACGTATTACGACATTATTATCGACCTTCGGACAAATTTAATTCCGATAATGCTACGCGCCAATAAGAACATCTTTAAAATAAAAAGAGCATCTGCGGCACAGCACTCGGTAGAAGAGCACTATGGAGGAATTTTAACTTTGGACGGCGTAGCTTCAACCCCGCCAAAGTGTCGGCTTTACTTGGAGGGACACGCACAGGAGCAAGCAAGGGGGCTCATAAAAAGTTTTGCCGGAAAAAAACTCTTAGCTATCGGCCCCGGGGCCAATTGGCCAGGAAAGATTTGGCCGGCAACGCGATTTGAAGAGTTGGTTCTAGATTTAGAAACATACTTTGACGGCGTTATACAGTTAGGCTCCGAAGGAGAAGGGATTGTTTTTTCCGAGAGGGTGAATATGCCGAATTTAGATCTAACAGGAAAAACTAATTTATCAACTTTAAAATCTGTTATTAAAAGTTGCCAATTATTTATTGGCAATGACTCAGGGATAGGGCATGTGGCGGCCGCGCTAGGAAAGCCGTCTTTAACTGTTTTCGGAGTTGGGGACCCTGAGCGCTATCTTCCTTGGGGGAGTCAGTCTGTAGCAATTACTGAACCGTCGAAAGATCTTCGACGATTGAAGTCCTCCCGTGTCTCAAATGCTGCAAAACTGCTGATAGAGGGGTTTTTGTAGTGAGGATAGCGCAAATAATGTTGGCTCGTGGCTTTGGGGGTGCTGAAAGGAGTTTTTTTGACATCTCGGAAACTCTTGCGAGTATTGGCCACAATGTTGCGGTCATAGTAGATTCGCGTAGTATGCTCTTCTCCAGACTTACAGCTAATAAAAGGTTGTTAGTCATCCCGATAAAATGCCACGGAGTTTGGGACTTTTTGGCAGGTTATAGAATTAAGAGTGCATTAGCGAATTTTGATGCACAGATAGTTCATGCACATTTAGCCAGATCTGCTCATCTTGGAGGCAAGGCCGCACGCGCCTTGCGAATTCCGTCCTTGGTAAAAACACATAACTTGGTCAACTTAAAATACTATAAATCAATAGATCATTTTGTACCGACGACTCAATTTCAAGCGGAATATTTGTTTAAGCACGGTGTGTCAAAAACTCGAATCACCACAATACCTAATTTCACACGCTTAACACCGGTTGAATCAGTAACGCCTAGCCATAAAAAGGAAAAAATTGTGATAAGGGCGGTTGGGCGCTTCGTGTATAAAAAAGGTTTTGACACTTTGATTACAGCGTTTCAGTTGATACTAAAAAAACGGGCAAATGTGAGATTAGAGATAGGTGGAAGCGGCACGGAACTCGGGAAGTTGTCGGATCAAGTGGTTCAACACGGATTGCAAAAAGAAGTTAAATTCTGCGGCTGGGTTGAAGATGTACGGTCTTTTGTGGAGGGCGCAGATTTATTTGTTATACCCTCAAGGGATGAGCCGTTTGGAATTGTAGTGTTAGAATCAATGGCATGTGGGGTGCCGATTATCGCAAGTAGGACACAGGGACCTACCGAAATACTGACAGACGAAATGGCGTATTTCTTTGAACCTGGCGACGCGTTCGGATTGGCCGAACAAGTTTTGCTGGCTCTATCCTCCGCGGGACGGTGGAGTAAGGCTCAAGCCGCCTTGGAAAAGCTCAAGCAAACTTATACTCAGAAACAGGTTGTTAAAACTTACGAGCGTTTATATAAGAAAATTATTTAGCAAAGAGTTTTTTCTATAAATTTAATTACGTGAGACGGTGTCAGCTCAGATAAATTTGTACCTTTGGGGGCTGAGTTACTTAATTTGTTGAGTGTAACTACATATTTTTCTTGGCCGAGGGCGTGGTTTCTTACCCAGTCACTTGGTCCAAAAATACCGAATATGGGGATGTTCCCTGACGAAAGTATGTGCATGGGTCCCGAGTCGTTAGTCACAGCGAATTTGGCAAAATTACTAAGTTGTGATAACTCTGAGGCTGAAAATTCACCGGTAGCATCTATGCCTGCGACACTTGAGAGCATTAAGTTTAATTCGCGGTCCGGTTCGCCACCGATCCAGACTGGTACAATATTTCGTTTTATCAGATATGTGGCCAGCTCCGGAAAGTATGGCCACTGTTTTTCTGGCCTTTTAGGACTTACGCCCGCGTGAAGCAGTACAATGTCTCTCCCCGTCAACATGGTTTTCTCCAGCCAGTCTTCGATCTTTTTTATCTCTGCTATATTTTGGGGGAAATAAGGCAATTTATATTGGATGTCCACACCAGAGCTATTACATACTTCGATCATGCGGCTAAAGATATGAATTTTTCCTAGCCACGGTTCCTTTGGACTATGCGTGTATGCTGGGTGCTGCAGGTTGCCTACCCTTACTGGAATATTTGAAAATCTAGACATAATTCTGGTTCTATTAGACCCTTGTAAATCATAGAGATGGGTAAATTTCTGCTGGCGAATCCAATTGAGAGTGCGTGCGTTGTGGATGAGTCCATGTCTGGGGAAGGTTTTTATTAATAAATTATCCCAATTTATAAACACTTCCCTGTATTTATCAGTCGTTAATAGCGTACATGTGGAAGACTTATGCTTATCCATGATCCCTTTTATAAGCGCGGTAGCCATTACGACGTCTCCTAGCGCTCCTAGTTTTATGATCAGCACTTGATTGGTCATTTGTGACGTTTATTTACTTTTTCGTAAAGAGCTATCGTTTTGTTTTGCATTTCCGATACGGTATAAGGGTTTGGTTGTATACGTGCGATGTCACTAGTATTTGTTAGGAGAGCCTTTGTTAATACCACCGCTTTGTCAAGATCACGCGGAGGTACAAGACCCCAAGGAAACATTGTCTTGAGAATTTCTGAAGTCCCACCGTGGCCATAGCCGATGACGGGCGTACCTAGGCTTAGAGCTTCTACAGTTGTTCGCCCGAAGGCCTCTGGCTTAGAGGTCAGCGAATAAGCACAGTCGGAAATGGACAAGATTTCTTTTAGATCCTTTCTTATGCCTAAAAAACTGATGTTATTTTCTACGTTCAGAGTTTTGACCAAGTGCATTAGCTCTTTGTAATAGTTTGAGTATTTATTTTCGACACCACCGACGATAAGTCCATATGCGTCTATCCCGAGTGAGCGCACCTGATGCACTAG
Organism: uncultured Gammaproteobacteria bacterium; assembly: GCA_938075585.1. Taxonomy (GTDB): domain Bacteria; phylum Pseudomonadota; class Gammaproteobacteria; genus UBA4457. Next base: position 64,557 of record CALJHG010000026.1, read on the forward strand.
TTTGATGAACTCTAGTTGGCCTTTCCAGCGCGTGATTCTACCGGGCAAAGTAAGGATTTTTGCTTCAGGGGGATAGTTAGTGAAATTCTTCCAGTTACTGGCCCATGATTTAGATGGGGTAAAGGTTGTTTTATATTCATTTTCCTCTACGCCTCTGTGTATAACTGTTATTTTTTTATTTTTTGGGACCGAGTAGTGGTCGTGCACATAATCTCTTATGAAGTTTGAGACAGCGATGACTTGGTCACCTCTGTTCATTATGCTGCTGTAGAGACTGACGCTGTATGGGCCGTGAATAGTTGTAAACCACACGGGTCGTTTGTTTTTTGGCATCAGCTTCAGAGCCGCCATTGTGAGCCAGGCAGGAAGTCGAGATCTGGAGTGAACAATATTTATATTGTATTTCATAAACAGGCGCGCAAGCTTAGGAATAAGAAACAATGTGAACGGACTTTTTTGTCCAACCTTTAGCGGTAGATGCTTGCCGCCAGCCAGTTTTATGTCTTTTACTAGGGGGCCGGTGCCGGAGATAACAAAGGCCTTATGGCCTCTGTTGACCAGCGCAGCGGTCATTTGTACGGTACCTCGCTCGACGCCACCGACATTCAAGTTTGGGAGAATCTGCAATACGTTTAGGGACCGGCTACACATCGTTTTTCATCCAGTCATTGACGATAAATGAAGCTGTACGCTTTGCTTCGTTTAATTGAATTTTTTTGGGGCGATTCGTATTATTTGGCGACATGACGAGTCCCGATGCGATTAAATCTTTGCTTATTTGTGTGACTCGTGACTCTCGCCGTTTAGGCACTGAAATAAGCCCAACTTCAGCATCAGTACTAAGAGCTTCATAGATCATAGATACGCTATCTTCCGAAACCCATATTTGTCGGCATCTCGGCAAATATCCCTGCAGCCAATTATCTTCGGTGGTATTAAATGGTCTGTAGAACGCTCTTAGTTGTGTGTGGTGTTTAAGCTTTATTGTTAGATCAGAGGGGGTGCGAGGGGAGTCAGTTATGCACCATGATATTTGTTGGTTCGAGCGTACAATGTCTGATATTTGCGCTATAAATTTCTCATTGTCCCAGTTATAGTGTTTGGAAGGTCCGCCGATAAGAATAATCCCCCTCAGCGAGTGTGTCGCACCAACTGGGCTTAGATTATTCAGAACGCCTATAGTGTGAAAAATTTTTTTCGAGTATGCAGGTAGGTCATGCTGTGGTATTACGCACAGGTCAAAAAACATAGTTGGCCAAGATGGTTTCATTAAGCAAACGGTGGCGCCACCAAAACAGCGTTTCGCCACTAAAAGACCTAATTGACTTTTACGTCCTGCGCCTACTAAAAGGTTGGGCAACGGAAGTCCCTCCCCAGCAGGAAATCTTTTTATAATAAGGTCTATAAGCCGGACATTGATTATATCGATAAGGTAGCTTTCAGATGGTGTAAGCTCTTTAATTGCGTTTACTAATCCCAGCGACTGGCTTTGATGCCCACGCTTTTTATCAGTTAACAGCCAGATAATAAGCGGTTTTTCTTGCATTGTACCTTGTTACTATACAAAAGTTAGCCAGTCCGAAGGACATTTTTTATTGCCTTTTACTAGGTCAAGGTAGGCATTTTGCAACACTTTGGTGATTGGCCCTCGCGACCCGGAACCTATAACTCTGTTATCGAGTTCGCGTATTGGTGTTACCTCTGCCGCTGTTCCGGTGAAAAAAGCTTCGTCAGCGATGTAGACCTCATCGCGCGTAATTCTTTTCTCCACCACTTCGTAACCTTCTTGTTCGGCCAAAGTTATAACTGTCGAACGGGTGATCCCTTCTAAGGAGGAAGCTATTTGAGGAGTAAATATTTTACCATTGCGCACTATAAATATGTTCTCGCCCGATCCCTCAGCTACCATTCCCTCATTATCGAGCAGTAGCGCTTCATCGTATCCATCCCGAGCGGCTTCTTGTAAAGCTAAGATTGAATTGAGGTAATTCCCGGTTGCTTTTGCGCGGCACATTACACTATTGACTAGGTGTCTTGTATAAGATGAAGTCTTAATCCGAATGCCTTTTTCTAATGCATCTTCGCCGAGATAGGCCCCCCAGTACCATGTGGCTATTGCGACATGAACTGATAATTCGTGGGCGTGCAGTCCCATACCTTCCGAACCATAATAGACCAAGGGCCGTACATAAGCGGAGTCAAGTTTATTTAATTTAATCGCTTCTAAACAAGCATTTTCAATGACATCCCTGGTGTAAGGAATTTGCATCTCTAGTATGTGCGCAGTTTCGAATAGTCTTTTTATATGTTGTTTGAGTTGAAAAACTGCCGTTCCGTGTTTTGTCTCATAAGCTCTAATACCTTCAAAAGCGCCCACCCCATAATGAAGGGAGTGGGTTAGGATATGAACATTAGCATCTCTCCAAGGCACCATTTCGCCGTCCATCCATATAACTCCGTCTCGGTCCGCATAATCCATTCTCTGAAACTCCTACTTATCTCATTTGACTTCAATGCTTGGACCTACAAAAAACGAACATTTTTTTGCCAAGCTGACTGTTGTTGAGGCGTATTGCACCATAGTTTGCTCGAGAGTAACACTGCGTCAACGACATAACTTGATTTTCTGATATAACATTAGCTGAATGCTCTGTATTTTTACCACGCGGCGACGGTCAAGCGAAGGAAGATTTTTAAATGACTTTATTAAGTAAATTGCCCGATGTGGGAACTACAATTTTTTCTGTGATGTCAAAAATGGCGAGTGACTTTAGCGCAATAAATCTGTCTCAAGGATATCCAGACTACGATCCTCCCGAGGAGCTAAAAGAGCGACTCACCTGGTACATCAACAATGGGTTTAATCAATATGCCCCTATGACGGGTGTCTACGCTCTTAGGGAGCAATGTGCAAATAAAGCTAAGACTTTTTATGGCTGCTCTATTAATCCAGACACTGAGGTCACAATTACACCAGGGGCGACGGAAGCGATTTTCTGCGCTGTTAACGCGGTTGTTCATACGGGCGACGAAGTTTTAATTTTCGATCCCGCTTACGACTGCTATGACCCAGCGGTAAAGCTGGCCGGAGGAATACCAGTTCATATTGACCTAACACATAGTGATTACTCAATAGACTGGTCAGAGGTGTCGCTTAAAATTTCTAAGCGGACCCGAATGATCATTATAAATTCTCCGCATAATCCCTCAGGGTCGGTACTCGGTGAGAACGATATAGCAGAACTGAGGAAGCTCGCGCTAAAACATGATTTATTTGTTTTATCTGACGAGGTTTACGAACACTTTGTGTTTGATGGGGCGCAGCATTTTAGTATTTTACGTGACCCTGAATTGGCGAAACGGTCTTTTGTTGTGTTTTCTTTTGGTAAAACATATCATGCGACCGGTTGGAAAATGGGCTATGTAGTGGCCCCTGAGGCTCTCTCAAAACAATTACGCGCAGTCCATCAATTTGTTACATTTGTCGCGTTTACGCCCGCTCAGTACGCACTGGCTGACTTTATGCAAAGTTCACCGGAACATCTTACTCAATTGCCAATTTTTTACGAGCGTAAACGAGATTTGCTTTGCACCAGTATGTCGGCATCCCGTTTTTCTTTTAAGCCGAGTGCGGGGAGTTTTTTTCAGGTAATGGATTATTCTGCCATCTCTCATAAAGATGATATGGAGTTCTGTGAGTGGTTAACCACTTCAATAGGGGTTGCTGCTATTCCTATGTCGGTATTTTATAAAAACAAGAACCTTTCAAAGCGACATCAGGTACGTTTTTGCTTTTGTAAGGAAGATAGGACGATTCTGGAGGCAGCAAAAAAATTAACTGACATTTAGCGAAACTATTTTCAGTCTTCGTCGATGGTGTAGCGCCCTTCAATAGTCCTAGCGTCTTCATTAGTGCCAGATTTTCTGACGGTTGGGTTTTTCGACGTTGGCAAAAAATATGCGCAAATAGCTTGTCTTATCATTGGTATTAACGCAAGAAACCCCACTATGTCGGTAATAAAGCCTGGTGTGATAAGTAAAATAGCGCAAAAAAGGAGTATGAGTGCCTCCATGCTTTCTAGTGTTGGCACGACCTGATGTCTTAAGGCGTCATTAATCCGACTAGCAACATCGCGCCCCTGTTGTTTTAACAGATAGAGCCCAAGTACTGCAGTAAAAATAGCCAGTGCGATGGTCGAAAGAGCTCCGATGCTTCTTCCCACTTCGATAAGAACAAAAAGTTCTCCTAAAGGGATAACTATTAAGATAAAAAGCACTAATAGTAGCGGGTTCATCCGTTAAGTTTATACTATGCGCCAGTAGATAAATAATTTGTTACGAAAATTAATCGAATTAGTTGTCTTTTTAAAGCTAGGTGGTGCTAAGAACCAACAAAAAAGATGTTAAAAGCAATTACAACCTTAATATTACTCTTCGGACTTACTTCAGAGATGCTTGGTGAACCGATCTCTATTTCGTCGGTGCTTCAATCACAGAAGCAACAATTTTTGCATCCAGATGAAGCATTTTTAGTGCAGTCAGGTTTTGTCAAAAAAAACCAGATAGAAATCAGTTTCCAGATTGCCGAAGGATATTATTTATATAAGTCAAAGATCTTTCTGACAACTGAAAATATAAATCCTAAAAAAATATACCCGCGCTTGCCGGCTGGTGAAATTAAGAATGATCCGACGTTTGGCGAAGTAGAGATTTATCGTTCTGATGTGATATTGCGAACCGACCCGTTGGCTATTGATGAAGTTCGAGATAAGACGCTAATTTTATCATACCAAGGCTGTGCTGAAGATGGGATCTGTTATCCTCCACAGACTAAATCTATAGCTTTCCGAGAGTTGAGCCAGGAACCTGTTTCCGAAACACTGAGTATCTTAGAGCGAGTAAAAGGACAAAACAGCTTTTTTCTTCTACTTATATTTTTCAGCTTCGGTGTCTTATTATCTTTAACTCCCTGCGTACTTCCGATGTTGCCCATACTGTCTGGGTTGCTAGTGGGACAAACAGGAAAAAATCAAAAAAATAATCAGATAAAACTATCTATAACCTATGTTTTAGGAATGGCAAGTACTTACTCTCTCCTAGGCTTGTTTGTTAGCTTAGCAGGTTATCGATTGCAGGTACTTTTTCAAAGCCCTTGGATAGTATTGTGCTTTGCGGGATTATTTTTTGTATTTGGATCTGCGATGTTTGGAGTAGTTTCTATTCAGATCCCCGCAGCACTAAGTCGACGCCTCGACAGTATCAGTCGCCACCAAAAAGGCGGAACTTATTCCGGAGTGTTCGTAATGGGGATGTTGTCTGCGCTTATAGTTGGGCCTTGCGTTGCTCCGCCTTTAGCAGCAGCGCTTACTTTAGTTAGTCAGGCGGATTCTTTGATTGTGGGGGCAGCATCACTTTTTTTTATGGGTGTTGGGATGGGAGTGCCTTTGATCGCATTGGGAGCTTCGGCATCTTACATTCTACCTAAAGCTGGTCCTTGGATGCGTCAAATTAATGAATTGTTTGGGATAGTATTTTTTGGGGTTGGTATTTGGTTTTTGGGGCGCATTGTTTCGCCTGTTTTCGTATTTAGTCTTTGGGCTATTCTTGGCTTAGTGTTTTTATATTGGGTCATGTTACGTGCTGGGCTCATTTCCAAAATAGCTTCGTCTGAGGTTAATAAATGGGTCATATTTGTCTTAGTGTGTTCACCTATCGCGATATTATATCTTTGGCTAGTTAACACAGACGGTTTGGGCGGCACTAACCCTCAATCTGAAAGTGAAAATGGTAGGTTTCAATTCTCAGAAAATTACCTATTAGTATCCGATGTTGACGATTTAAAGCAGAAGTTATCAGCAATTCAGGATGATAGAATCGCTATGTTAGAACTTTATGCAGACTGGTGTATAGAATGTATCAGGTTGGAAAAGAATGTTCTGTCTCATCCGGACGTGTTAACAAGATTGTCCAATGTCGAGCTTTTGAGAATTGATTTGACGAAAAATACCCCAGAAAATCAGTTATTTTTGGAGGAGTTTGGTTTATTCGGGCCACCAGCGTTGCTATTTTTTTCGCGAGGTCTGGAAGATACCCGGGCTAGAATCGTTGGGTACACGGAAAAAGGAAGAATAATACAAGCTATTGATTATATGGAGATAAATAAGTGAGAATTTTGCGTTTGCTTCTCCTTTTAGGTTTAGTTCTTATTGCTGGTACGTCGGGATTTTTATTTCATAAGGCGCAATTATCCTCAACTGTCCAAGTTAGTGGCGCGAGTCAACCACGTGATACGTTTCCTGTAAATCCAGTGGATTGGACCTTTTCAGATACCGGAGGCAAAGAGCGTTCGATTAGTGATTGGGCGCCGCGATTACTGGTAGTGAATTTTTGGGCAACATGGTGCCCTCCCTGCGTAACAGAGATACCGGGATTTGTAAGAATACAGAAGGCCCTCGACACTCGCGATGTGCAGTTTTTAGGAATCGCCTTGGATAGCGCCACTGCTGTTCTTGATTTCAGCCAATCTAATCGAGTTAATTATCCTTTTTTGGTCGGAGATGATGATGTCATTGCGTACATGCAACTACTTGGCAATGATATCGGAGCTTTGCCTTATACAGTTGTGCTGTCCAATAAGGGACAAGTTTTGCACTCGCATAAAGGGGAGTGGGAAGAAGCCTCTGCCAAAGCAACTATAGATAAATTACTGTTAAAACACGGCAATTAGGGCCGAACTATCGATAAAATCGTTAAACATGTTCTGCTGACCTCAGTTGTGTTATTATTGTTTTAAATATGACTTGCGACGGTCTAGGAGGTAAATTTTGCCTAAGTTGCTTTTTTTGAATGGACCAAACTTGAACCTACTAGGTAAGCGTGAACCTGAGATATATGGAAATTTTTCATTAGATGAATTAGAGGGGACTCTCACTAGTAAGATTTCGAAAATGAATTGCGAAGTTTCTTGGTACCAGAGTAATGCTGAGGCTGAGCTAGTTGACAAGATCCATGCGTCTGCGACCGACGGGGTTGATTTTGTCGTGATTAATCCCGGCGCATTTACCCATACAAGTATTGCATTACGAGACGCCTTTTTAGGAACGAGTATGCCATTCATTGAGGTACATATTTCAAACGTCTACAGTCGAGAAACTTTTAGACATAAGTCATATTTGTCAGATGTCGCAGTGGGTGTGATATCAGGAGTAGGGATAATTGGGTACGAGCTAGGAGCGATTGCCGCCCTAAATTGGCTTTCGTTAAAAAAAAATAATTAGTAAAAGTCTTTGTATAACTAGGTTAAAGCGAGGTCTAAGTGGATATTAGGAAAGTAAAGAAACTGATAGAATTATTGGAAGAGTCTGGGATGGCTGAAATTGAGATCCACGAAGGAGAGGAGTCAGTAAGGATTAGTCGCGGTCAGGCTCCATCAATCCAAGCGCCCATTCCTCTTCCCGCCGCCGTTCAGCCAATTAGTCAGCATGTTGAAGAGCAAACTTTAGAGGAAGAGAGACCGTTAGTTGATGGCAAACAGATCACATCGCCAATGGTTGGGACGTTTTATGCGGCCGCATCTCCCGAGTCGTCGGCTTTTGTGAAGTTAGGTGACCAAATCAGTGTCGGTGACACTCTGTGCATTATCGAGGCGATGAAGATTATGAATCCGATTGAAGCGGAAATAGGGGGTACTGTTTCTGCTATTTTGGTAGATAACGCGTCTCCTGTAGAGTTCGGTCAGCCATTGTTTGTGATTTCTTAGGCGGTATAGAAATGTTTGATAAGATAGTTATCGCTAACCGCGGCGAAATAGCGCTTAGAATTCTCCGAGCATGTCGTGATTTAGGGGTTAAAACGGTTGCGATTCATTCCGAAGTGGATAGGGATTTGCAGCATGTAAAGTTAGCCGACGAGTCGGTTTGCATAGGTCCAGCCCAGCCCGGAGAAAGTTATCTAAATATTCCTGCAGTGATAGCCGCTGCGGAAGTGGCTTCTGCAGATGCAATACATCCTGGTTACGGGTTCTTGTCTGAAAACGCGGACTTTGCGGAACAGGTTGAGAAAAGTGGTTTTGTTTTTATTGGTCCGAAGGCCGAAACAATGCGCGTGATGGGTGATAAGCTTTCCGCCATTGCTGCCATGAAAGACGCGGGCGTCCCTTGTGTTCCAGGCTCTGATTATGCGCTTGGGGAAGATACTGCTGCTAATTTAGCGCTTGGAAGAGAGATAGGATATCCCTTGATGATAAAGGCATCTGGCGGCGGCGGTGGTCGCGGGATGCGTCCAGTTTTTGAGGAAAAATCTTTGCTTGAATCGATTGAGTTAACACGTGGTGAGGCCGCTGCAGCTTTTAATAATGATAGCGTGTATCTAGAAAAGTATCTCGAATATCCTAGGCACATAGAGATACAAGTGTTAGCTGATAATTTCGGGAACGTGATCCATCTTGGTGAGAGAGATTGTTCTATGCAGAGACGTAATCAAAAGGTTATCGAGGAGGCGCCCGCACCTGGTATAGACGAAGATGTGCGAAATAATCTTGGTGAACTTTGTGCGGAGGCTTGCCGCCGAATTGATTACAGAGGAGCCGGCACTTTTGAGTTTCTTTATGAAAAAGGAAATTTTTATTTTATTGAGATGAATACCAGAATACAGGTTGAGCATCCTGTGACCGAAATGATTACAGGTATAGATTTAGTTAAGCAACAGTTGTTAATTGCTTCTGGAGAAAAATTGGATCTGGAACAGGGTGACGTTAGCTTTGCCGGGCATGCGATTGAGTGCAGAATTAATGCCGAAGACCCCTACTCGTTTTTGCCTTCCCCTGGTTTAATAAATTTTTATCATGCAGCTGGAGGTTTCGGTGTGCGCGTCGATTCCCATGTATATACTGGTTATCACGTCCCCGCTAATTATGATTCTCTCTTAGGAAAATTAATTTGCCATGGAAAGACTCGGGATGAAGCGATGACAAAAATAGAGAACGCGCTTACCGAATGTGTTTTTGAGGGGATTAAAACTAATATACCCCTACATCAGGACTTGGTCGGGAACAATGATTTTCGCGCTGGGGGTACTGATATACATTATTTAGAGCGCTTATTGGATCAGAAATAATTTTATGCATTCACTCAGTTTTGATATTGAAACTGAGGAATTTCTGAGGATAGAAAAAGTACTTTTATTCTCTGGCGCTGTTTCGGTAACTCAAACTCTGGGGAATTGCGATGTATTTGATGAGCCTTCATCGTCTGAAATTACCAAGTGGTCAACATGTCGGATAATCGCTTTATTTAATACTCAACCGGAGAGTGATTTTGCACTGAGTCAGGTGAGCGAAACCTTCCAGGTCGGGCAGCTTAAACAGGATGAGTTATCTGATCCAGATTGGTCAAAAAGCTGGAGACAGGAATGGTTGCCGCGGACTTTTGCAGAAACTTTATGCATTTGCCCAAGCTGGTGTAGGCCTCCTGATAATGGTTCACATATAGTGATAATTGACCCCGGTCAAGCGTTTGGGACTGGTTCCCATGAAACAACGTCATTGTGTTTAACCTGGCTGGGTCAAAATTTAAGCTTGTTAGATGATGCGTACGTTATCGATTACGGTTCGGGCTCAGGAATTCTAGGTATTTCTGCGATTCGACTCGGAGCAAGATATGTGACCGGAGTGGAATTGGATACAGACGCTATAGTCGTTTCCCGCGATAATGCAATAGTTAATGGAGTCCAAAATAAAATAGCATTTTTCGATAGGGTGGCTTCCGAAGTAGAAAACGCGGCCGATATCTTAGTAGCTAACATCTTATTGAAACCGATATTAGAATTAGAGCCTACATTCCATAGGTTACTTAAATCTGACGGAGTACTGTTACTTTCTGGAATATTGACTTCTCAGGTTGATCAGGTGGTTAGTGGATACTGCGAGCGATTTTCAATAGAGTTGGTACAAACTGACGGTGATTGGGCGCTGCTACGAGCAACGCGTCTATAATAAAAATGCGGCACTTAAAGCACATGTTTTTAGCTTTTTAAGCTTTATACCGCTAGTCTTTGGCGTTATCATTTAAACGTTATAGCAAAATCATAAATCGGTTATCTCGTTTAAAATGACTTCTTCTGACTACGTGCACAAAACAATTTCGTTAGCCCCGATGGCAGGGATTTCAGATCTTCCTTTTCGAACGATATGTCGGGAATTGGGTGCAGACTATGCCACTTCTGAAATGATAGCTTCGCGTACTGAGCTGTGGGGGTCGGTTAAAAGTAAGTCAAGGCTTTGCTTTCATGACGAGGTGTCACCCCGAGTTTTACAACTTGTTGGCTCTGAGCCTCAGACGATGGCTTTGGCCGCTAGTATGGCTGAGGTTAATGGCGCGGATGTGGTTGATATCAATATGGGCTGTCCAGCAAAAAAAGTCTGTGGTAAGGCGGCTGGGTCGGCGCTTCTAAGAGATGAAAATCTGGTCAGAAGAATTTTGGATGCAGTTGTTTCCGCCGTAGATATTCCGGTGACGTTAAAAATACGTACTGGGTGGGATGCCAGTTTTAAAAATGGTGTCACAATCGCTAGTATTGCTGAGAAGGCTGGGATAAGCAGTTTGGCGGTCCATGGTAGAACGAGAGCTTGTGGGTTTTCAGGCGTTGCTGAACACGGGACCGTGGCTCAAATTAAGACGATGTCAAATATTCGTATAGTAGGGAATGGAGATATTTTAGGCCTATCTAGTGCCAAGAAGATTTTTGATGAGACGGGGGTTGATGGAATCATGTTAGGTCGTGCTGCTCGGGGCAATCCTTGGATTTTTTCGGAGATTCGTTCTGGACTGGAGGGAAAAAATTGGAAACCTCCGACTGTATTTGAAAGACTGCAAGTTATGCTTCGTCACTTAAGCGCCATTCATGGCCACTATGGGTTGAATCGAGGCGTACGTATAGCACGGAAGCATATTGGGTGGTATCTTGAATTCTTTCCTGATGGCCAGATGGTTAAAAAAATGTTCAACACACTGTCTCTCGCTAGGGATCAGATTAAATTTTTAATGGACTATGAAGAGTCATTTTATGTGGAAAAAAACGCGTGAAACCTAACGAAGGCTCTCAACCTTTAGGAGAACTAGTAACCCTCGCTTTGGAGCAATATTTCGAAGACTTAAATGGCGAAATTGCGACCGATCTTTATGCGCTATTTTTGAAAGAAGTTGAAAAGCCCCTTCTGCAAGTGGTGCTGCGTGAGACTAACGGCAATTTATCGTTGGCTGCCAAAGTTTTGGGGATAAACCGAGGCACTCTTAGAACACGGTTAAATAAATATGGTTTAAAAAGTAAATGATTGAGAATAAAAGAAGGTGGGCGCTGTTAAGTGTGTCCGATAAAACTGGAATCGTCGAATTTGCGAAGCGATTAGAAAACCTTGGTTTTGGCGTTCTTTCGACTGGCGGAACTGCTATAGCATTGCGCGCCGGGGAGGTAGAGGTGGTTGACGTTTCGGAGTACACAGGATTTCCAGAGTTGATGCAGGGGCGTTTAAAAACATTGCATCCTAAAATTCACGGCGGAATCTTAGGGCGACGGAATTTGGATGAGAGCGTTATGGCAGAGCACTCTATAGAGGCGATCGATTTAGTCGCTGTAAACTTATATCCATTTTCGGCAACGGTAGAACGTCGGGACTGCACCTTTGATGAAGCGATTGAGAATATAGATATAGGTGGGCCAACGATGATTCGTGCCGCCGCTAAGAATCATGCTGCGGTAGTAGTAATTTGTGATCCAGTGGACTATGACTCTGTAGCTATAGAATTAGAAGAAGTCGGGAGCGTGAGTGATGCACTGCGTTACGGGTTGGCAGCCAAAGCATTTGGTCACACCTCGAAATATGATCAAGCGATTTATACCTACCTTAATAAAAGTAAGATCGATTCAAAAGAGTTGTTTCCGAAGGAACTATCTATTGATGTGTCGCTAAACCAAACGCTGCGCTACGGCGAAAACCCTCACCAGAAAGCCGCTTTTTATAAAGAAAAAGTTGTACCTCAAGGCTCCCTATCATCAGCACTACAAGTCCAAGGAAAGGAGTTGTCCTATAATAACATCGCTGATACCGATGCCGCATTAGATATGGTTCGTGCGCTGCAGGGCCCTGCCTGTTGTATCGTTAAGCATGCGAACCCGTGTGGTGTCGCAGAAGCAACTGATTTGATGACGGCTTATAAATTAGCGTTCGAAACTGATCCAACGTCAGCGTTTGGGGGGATCATTGCGTTTAATCGAATTTTGACAGGCTCGGTTGCGAGCGCGGTAATTGAGCGGCAATTCGTTGAGGTGATTATAGCGCCTGAAATTGAAGCAGACGCGGTAAAAATACTACAGAGTAAACCGAACGTTCGCGTGTTATCGACGGGTGTTTGGGAAGCGGAGCCTTTTCGACAGATGGAATATAAACGGGTTATGGGTGGCATATTAGTGCAGGAAAGGGACTACACAGCACAGCTTATGATGGAGGATGATTTAAAGGTTGTGTCAAAAAGGCGTCCAACTGCGATGGAGATCGAAGATATGCTTTTTGCGTGGCGGGTGGCGGCATGCGTGAAGTCTAATGCTATTGTTTATGCAAAGGATAAACGCACTATTGGTGTGGGTGCTGGGCAAATGAGCCGTATTTACAGCGCTCGGATCGCGGCCATAAAAGCGGAAGATGAAGGGCTAGTCGTTAAAGGCTCTGTTATGGCGTCCGATGCATTCTTTCCTTTTCGTGATGGTATTGATGCGGCGGCAGAGTCAGGTATCGTAGCGGTTATACAACCAGGGGGCTCAATGCGCGATGATGAAGTAATCGCTGCCGCTGATGAGAATGATATGGCCATGGTGTTTACCGGAGAACGGCACTTTAGGCACTAGTCAGTTTTAATTTTGGATAATTAGGCGATTATAGTTGATGAAAGTTTTAATAGTCGGCGGCGGTGGTCGCGAACACGCCTTAGCATGGAAATGCGCCCAATCAGTAAATGTCAGCGAGGTGTTTTGTGCTCCAGGAAATATCGGATCTGGTGAGGAGGACAAAGTAAAAAATATACCAATAGAGGCCGAAAGAATTGATTCTCTAGTGGCTTTTGCGTTGGAAGAGCAGATCACTTTAACTATCATTGGCCCTGAGGCGCCGTTAGCTGCCGGTATCGTAGATGAATTTAAAAGTGTTGGCCTTCACTGCTTTGGGCCTACTAAAGAGTCCGCTCAACTTGAGGCCTCTAAATCTTTTACTAAAGATTTTTTGAAGAGGCATGATATTCCGACCGGAGAGTATGAGACTTTTACGCAACTAGACGAGGCGATAGAGTATATTAATCAAAGGCCAGTTCCAATTGTTGTTAAGGCGGACGGCCTCGCTGCGGGTAAAGGCGTGGTAGTAGCCCGTACGAGGCAAGAGGCGTTAGGAGCGGCGCGTAGCATGCTTATTGACAATACTTTTGGAGAGGCGGGTGCGCGCATAGTTGTGGAGGAGTTTTTAGAAGGCGAGGAAGCAAGTTTTATATGTATGAGCGATGGAGAAATTGCAATACCATTCGCTTCTTCTCAAGATCATAAGGCAAGAGACAACGGTGATGAGGGTCCTAATACTGGTGGTATGGGCGCCTATTCTCCTGCCCCGATCGTCGACAAACGCATGCGGGATAAAATTATGGAAACAATAATTTATCCTACATTAGAAGGGATGAAAAATGATGGCCGGCCCTACCAAGGCTTTCTGTATGCAGGCGTGATGATTGGTTCGGATAATGTCCCAAAAGTCCTAGAGTTTAATTGTCGCTTTGGAGATCCAGAGACTCAGCCAATTATGATGCGACTGAAATCTGATTTAGCGGAAGCCTGTTTGTCCGTATTAAACGGGGGTGCTAAAAATGTGGCACTTGAGTGGGACTCTCGTGCCTCTTTAGGCGTAGTTTTGGCAGCTCAAGGTTATCCGCTATCCTATGAGACTGGCGATATTATTAAAGGGCTTGATAGTCATGTAACTGATACAAAAGTTTTTCATGCTGGTACCAAGGAAGTTGACGGGGAGTGTGTTACCGCGGGGGGGCGGGTGCTGTGTGTAGTCGGGTTGGGTGAAACAGTTGGCGAAGCACAGGCTAGGGCACATTCTAGGGTGGCGACGATAGAATGGCGGGGAAAATATTCTCGGACTGATATAGGCTATCGGGCAATTATGCGCGAAAAATAGGATTTTTTCTCAGTCGGTTAGGTTAGCACTATTAACATCCCACTTAACAAAATTAGTGAGAAAAGTTAGCCCGTTTTTTGCACTTTTTTCCGGGTGGAATTGGGTAGCAAACACATTGTCTTGGGTCACGGCGGAGGTAAATTCTTGTATGTATTTGGTGCTACTAGCAACGATTTTTGGATTAGATGTATCTACAAAGTAGCTATGCACAAAATAAAAGTACGAGCCGCTCGGGATCCCTCGAGTCAAAAAGTGGGAATCTGTCCAATGCACTCGGTTCCATCCCATATGCGGGATTTTCTCTAGACTTGTTCGATTATTAGAGCGGACAAATCGTTTCACATTGCCTGAGAAAATGTTTAGACAGTCGACTCCATTGTTTTCGTCACTACAAGTCATCAACGATTGCAATCCCAAGCAGATCCCTAAAAATGGTTTTGAAGCAATACAGTATTTTATGGACTCAATTAGATCTAGCTGCTTCAGCTGATTCATACAGTCGCCTATAGCGCCTTGTCCCGGGAAAACCGCCCGGTCGCAATCTCTTATGATTTTTGGATCATTTGTCACTCGGACTTTTTGGCCAGGCAATGCGACAGCTTCAAGAGCTTTACTAACGGAGCGCAGGTTACTGCTTCCATAATCAATAACTGCAATATGAGACATACTTAGGCCAGGTCGAAATTTTAAAGGACGCCTTTTGTGGATGGCATAGTTCCTTCCATTCGAGTATCGTATTGGACTGCCATCCGTAATGCGCGGCCTAATGCTTTGAATACAGTTTCTATAATATGATGCGCATTACGTCCTCTAATGCTATCGATATGGACAGTACACTGTGCGTGATTTACGAAGCCCTGGAAAAACTCGAGAAAAAGGTCAACATCAAAGTCCCCAATTCGTGCCCGGGGGAAATCCACCTCATATATGAGTCCAGGTCGACCCGACAGATCGATTACTACCCGAGATAATGCCTCATCCAGCGGCACATAGGCATGACCGTATCGTGTGATAGATTTTTTGTCGCCAACCGCTTTTGAAATAGCTTGACCAAGTGTTATACCAACATCTTCAACAGTGTGATGCGCATCGATTTCAAGATCGCCAATCGCTTTAACATTAAGGTCAATCAGACCATGGCGAGCTATTTGATCCAGCATGTGCTCGAGCAGCGGAACACCTGTTTCAAACGTACCTTTACCACTCCCATCTAAGTCGACTTCCACTGTGATATCGGTCTCGTTAGTTTTTCTAGCGATGCTGGCTTTACGTGTAGTTGTCATTTTTTATATATACTGATTAGCTGACTATTGTGGCGTACATTAACAGGTCGTGCCACGTTTGGTAAGTAAAAGAAACAAAAATATGATGGAACCTTATGATTAAAGCTGCTGAAAGTCCCAATATTTCGATTATAGAACAGTGGCTTACTAGCTTCCAAGACAGTGTTTGTAATTCTCTTGAAGGGAGAGATGGTTCAGCAAAATTTGTTGAAGATAAATGGGAGCGGACAGGGTTCGGCTTTGGTCGCACAAAAATCATGTCGCAAGGCTCTGTCTTTGAACAAGCTGGAGTGAATTTTTCCTCTGTCAAAGGGGACGCCCTTCCTCCGGCCGCTACAGCGAAAAGACCGGAGTTAGTGGGTAGGAGCTTCCGGGCGATGGGGGTGTCTATTGTTGTTCATCCGAATAATCCCTATGTCCCAACAACTCACGCAAATTTAAGGTTTATCCGAGCGGACAAAGATGGGGAAGAGCCGGTTTGGTGGTTCGGTGGCGGATTTGATTTGACGCCCTACTACGGTTTTGAGGAAGACGCGATCTTTTGGCATACCGCTGCCCGAGACGCCTGCAGTAAATACGGGGAAGATATTTACCCAAAATTTAAACAGTGGTGTGATGATTATTTTTATATTAAGCACCGAAATGAGCAACGAGGAATTGGAGGCATATTCTTTGATGACTTGAACCAATGGTCATTTGATAGGTGTTTTGAATTTGTCCGTGGAGTCGGTGCAGGATTTTTGAAGGGATATTTACCGATCGTTGAATTAAGACGAAATACTCAATTTTCGGACAATGAAAGAGAGTTCCAGCTTTATCGTCGAGGTCGTTATGTTGAATTTAATTTAGTTTATGATCGAGGTACGTTATTTGGCCTTCAGTCTGGCGGGCGAACCGAGTCAATTTTAATGTCACTTCCTCCGCTTGTACGCTGGAGTTATAGCCGCGTTCCTAAGCCGGGTAGCGAAGAGGCTAGGTTGTCGGACTATTTTCTCAAGCCCAAGGATTGGGTTAACAATTAATAGTTCTGTACGTTAGACTTATAGAAAGTTACTACCCCCCCTGATTTTTGAAGATGGCTATTCAGTTGGTAACAGTATCGATTTGGATTAAAAAAATTATGCAGCTTTTTTAGCTCGTGTTTGGGGTGTTTGGAGCAATACCATTTTCTATTAAGACTTTTCTAAGTCCTTTAATAGCTGGAAATACTTCATTATTCAGATCACTGCCTTGATTATTGAAAGCGTTTTGTTCTAGTTCGCATATGATGCGATCCTCTTTAAAAATACCGTTAGTGAACCAAACGATGAAAGGCCAAAAGACGTCAAGTAATAAACTAATTTTTGGCCGTCGGATCATCATCAGGCCAAAGGTATGATTTTTTCGATTTTCTTTGTCTATTGGTACATAAATATTCCATAGATCGAGCGCGGGCTCCTCACTGCCCGCAGTCCAGAATTTCAGGGTCTGATAAGGATATTCCGTTCTTATTGTCATCAGGTCTCGTTCGCCGAGCGCCGCTTTTGGCCGATCACCGAGCATAAATTTTTCGCCTAAAGGTTGACTGCCACTGGCGCGCGTAAATGTGTAATCACTTTCAAACCAATTACTACCGTGGCGCATTCCTAAAAACATCGTTTTTATGCCGCCCATCAGTTTTCTGTGAAGGAACTGGTGATTCATATCCATGAGGTTCTCATGCATAAAGGTATAATGACAATCTACAGTACGGTCTAAGTATCTTGTTTTGTACTTAGGGTTAGTTGCCGAAGGCACGTTCGGAAATGTTTCATCGGTAGCTTTATCAATATCACCAGGAAATATAAAAATAAGACCGTAGGCTTCTTTGGACGGATAATGTTTAACGTTATTACGCTTAGTTTTACGCGCATCTAGATACGGAATACTGATGCAATCACCGTTCGCATCATATTCCCAGCCGTGGTACCCGCATTTTATAGTGCAACCCGACACTTTCCCAATATCCAGTGGTACCTGTCTATGGGCACAGCGGTTTTCTAAAGCAAAGAGTTTTCCTTTTGTTGGTCTTACAAGAACTATCGATTCGCCTGAAAAGCTCACAGCTCGGGTTTTTCCTATTTTGACGTCTTTTGAGCGAGCTATGGGATACCAGAAGTTTGGATCAATTAAGGTCTTTCGAATGTCCGCCACCTCTTCGCCAAACTCGATTGGAGAGACGTCGGGAAAGTTTTCTGCAGACATGCTGTGGCCTTTAAAATGAGTCTATAGACACATACTAGCGCGTTAAGGTGCTTGTAGGCTAATATAAACCAAGTTCGAGGCCGGCGGAAATAGTCATGCCGAGTTCGCGACATGACTCGAGTTCTTGTGATGTAACACCTTTTTTACAAATCATAGGTTCTGCTACGTTGTTCCATCCTAAGCCCGTGATAATTTTCTTCATGGATGAGACTGCCCCACTCCCATCATTGTCAGCTGCCACGAATAACGCGTAACTTAGTCCGCGCGTGCATTCAATGCATTCGTAATAAATTTCCTCAAAAAAATATTTTATTGGACCTGACATGTAACCAAAATTTTCAGGAGTTCCAATGATAATAGCTTGGCAAGTTTTTACTGTTTCAGGAGTGACTTTTAAAGGATTAACTAGCTCCACTGTTGTTCCGGAGACAGCCGTAGCACCACTAATAATTGCATCGGCCATTTTTTTTACAGTACCGGATTTGGAGTGGTAAACAATGAGTAGTTTATTTGGGACGTTATCCATATATTTACGTTTGGCTGGAATTATAAGCATACTATAGCTTCCAGTTACCGCATAAGGAAGACTCATGAAGTCAGAGAGACAATTGCTAGAAGTTCCAATTAGTGATGGCGTATTGACGGTGGCGCGATGGATAGCTGAAGGACCAAGGATTTTGTTAGTGCACGGTATTTCTTCTTCCCATATGGCATGGTATGACATCGCAAATTGTTTACATGACAAGGGTTATGACATTATCGCTCCTGATCTGAGAGGTCGTGGTGCAAGCAGTTCTGTGCACGGAGGGTACGGATTAAAAGCGCATGAGAATGATCTTATACAGATAATAAATTATTTTTCGGGTAAGCCAGTTACGCTGGTAGGCCATTCGATGGGAGCCTACATCGGAGTGAAATTCGCAGAGAACTTTCCCGAATATTTAGAGCGTTTAATACTAGTAGATGGTGGAATTGCATTACCTCGGCCTATGAATGTTGAGCCTGAGGCGTATCTTCTTAAAACCTTAGGACCAGCCCTAGATAGGCTTTCCTTAGAGTTTGACGATAAAGAGGCATATTTTAATTTTTGGCGTGCTCACCCGTCTTTTAGCGATCCTACAAATTGGAGTGAGGGGGTTGAGCACTTCTTAGAGTATGATTTAGAGTCTACAGAAAGTGGAAGATTCAAGAGTCGGGTCTCGAAGGACGCAGTTTTGAAAGATGGGGGAGATCTAATGGCACCAAGCATGGCGACGATGATAAATAAGGTCAAGACGCCTATGCTATTACTTACCGCAGAACGGGGTCTCCTAAATCAGGAAAAACCGATGTTGCCAGTGGCGGCAGTAAAAGAAAAAGTGACGTTAATAGAACATTTGGCGTGGCAAGAAATTGCTAGAACGAACCATTACTCTATCACCCTCTCTACAGGCATTGCTCCGGTTTCAGCTGCGATCCAAAATTTTTGTCACTCCTGCAAATGATTGTCAAATACTAGTTGCCTCAGTTGCTTTTTCAGCGCCGCGCAGTGTTTGCTTGCGGGCATTTTCTGTCAGCTCACGTTTACGTAATCTAACCGCCTTTGGGGTAACTTCAACTAGTTCATCATCCGCAATAAATTCTAAGGCTTGCTCGAGATCGAAGAGTACAGGCGGCGTTAAAATCAAATTCTCATCATTTCCGGCAGCGCGTATATTGTTAAGTTGTTTCGCTTTGAGTGGATTAACTACTAGATCATTATCCCTAGAATGTTGACCGACTATCATGCCCTCGAACACTTCATCGCCATGATTTACGAAAAGACGTCCTCTTTCTTGGAGGTTAAAAAGGGCGAAGGCCAGCGCTTTCCCCGCTCCGTTAGAAATTAATACACCTTTGTTTCGTGCTCCTATAATGCCTTGTTCTGCTTCTTTATAGTCTTCGAAGCTAGAAAACATTAGCCCATTTCCGGAAGTCGCAGTCATAAACTCTGTGCGAAAGCCAATTAGACCTCGAGCTGGTATTGAGTAGTCCAGTCGGACTCGCCCAGTTCCATCGGGCTGCATATTGCCTAATTTACCGCGGCGATTTCCGACTCGTTCCATTACAGCCCCTTGGTATTCTTCGGGTACGTCGATGACTACTTGTTCGAATGGCTCACACATCACTCCCTCAACAGTTTTAAGGATGACTCGTGGTCTCCCCACACAGAATGCGTATCCTTCTCTCCTCATATTTTCTATTAAAATAGAAATATGCAGCTCCCCTCTTCCGGATACGATCAATATTTTTGGATCAGCTGTTTTTTCAACTCGGAGTGCAACATTGTGGATTAGCTCTTGCTCAAGACGCTCTAATATCTGTCGGCTCGTAACAAACTGCCCTTCCCTGCCTGCAAAAGGGGAATCTGAGACTTCAAAAGTCATACTGACTGTCGGCTCGTCCACAGATAATGGAGGCATTGCCTCTGGTACAGCTGGATCGCAAAAGGTGTCAGAGATACGTAAATTATCTATTCCGGTAATTGCAACTATATCGCCCGCGTCAGCGTGATCTCTCGCTTCTCGTTCCAGTCCTTGGAAACCTAAAACTTCAAGTACTTTGCCCTTACGTGATTGTCCATCTCTGTCAATTATAACGATTGACTGATTAGGACTAATACTTCCTCGATTAACTTTACCGATACCAATTGCTCCAACATAGCTAGAATAGTCTAACGAGCTAATTTGCATTTGTAGAGGGCCGGATAAATCGACAGTCGGTGCGGGGATGTGTTCCACAATAGCCTGAAATAAGGCCTCCATATTTGTTTCGGCCCCTGTTTCTTCAGTTTTAGCGTAGCCTTTGATTGCTGAAGCATAAATGACAGGAAAGTCTAATTGTTCGTCACTTGCTCCAAGTCTGTCGAATAAATCAAAGGTTTGATCTAGAACCCAACTTGGCCTCGCTCCTTCCCTATCGCACTTGTTTATAACTACTAAGGGCTTTAATCCATGTTTGAAGGCTTTTTCTGTGACGAATCGAGTCTGGGGCATAGGGCCGTCTACCGCATCAACTAATAAGAGTACGGAGTCTACCATCGACAGAATCCTTTCGACCTCCCCTCCAAAGTCAGCATGCCCTGGCGTATCCACGATATTGATGCGGAAGTCATTCCAACTCAGAGACGTATTTTTCGCTAGAATTGTTATCCCTCTTTCCTGTTCTATCGCGTTGCTGTCCATTACGCGAGTATCGTCGGCATTTTTTCTAGAATCTAGTGTTCCAGTTTGTTTCAGCAGCTCGTCTAGTAGCGTTGTTTTGCCGTGATCGACGTGAGCAACAATTGCAAGATTTCTGAGATTTTTAGTGGACATATATGATTTTGCCGGAATGTATTAGTTACAGTTGATTTAAATTTAGTCTTGAATCCATGGTAAGCCATGAAAGCGCCAGCCGTTGGTAGAGCTTCGTCGGCCTTCACTATTTTTATCCCCCTCAAAGCCCTCCTCCACATTGTAAAGCTCTTCGTAATGGTTCTCAGAGAGACATTCGGCTGCGTCCCTAGACCTAGCACCGCTTCGGCAGATAAGTAAGATAGGTGTCTTCTTTGCAGATTTGCGTAGATTTGAGACCGCAAGATCGACCTCTGCAGCGAAGGTTACATTTATTTTCCAACCTGGGTATTTTTTCCAAACTATATTAATCGCATCTAATGGATGTCCGATATATT
>CALJHG010000027.1 GCA_938075585.1 uncultured Gammaproteobacteria bacterium
TAATGAATTACAGCGAAAGCTTGAGCGAGATACTGTTCTACCACCGCGAGCAAGCCTGACATGGAGCAATTACATGTCTGAAATAAACCGACTTTTTTCTGGAGGAAATCCCAAATGGGCCCCGCTGGATCTGAATAGAGAGGCTCTAGCAGCGGCCGGATTCGCAGCGCTAATGGGCAGCAATGCGATTAATTTTGGTCATGTAGCTGACTTTGAGTTTCAAAATTCGACTGTCTCTTTTTGGTACGAAGATAACAAACAAGAGACCATAGACCATGCGATAGCTGCAGCCACAAAAGCAGTCGACGAAATCGGTGCCCAATATCCAGATTTTGAAGTACGGTTAGCTACAGGAGTGATTGCTATCCAACAGGCTGTAAACAGCGTTATAGAACGATATCATTGGGTAATCATTGGCATGGTGAATGTCGCCGTCATGATCTTAGCGGGATACGCGTATAAGTCATTAGTAGCGGCGTTTATACTCCTGATTCCAGTTAATCTGGCAAACCTTTTACTTGTGGCAGCCATGCATTTAGTTGGGGTTGGTCTTGACATGAATGCGGCTATCGTCGCGGTTATCGGAGTTGGCGTGGGGATTGATTATGGTATTTACTTACTATCGCGGATTACCGAAGAATATACGGCGCAAAATCATGACCTTCCTAGGGCAATAGTGGCCGCACTCACTACAACAGGCAAAGCAATTATGTTTACCGCTACAATAATGCTTCTGGGAATAACACCGTGGTATTTCATGTCTGATCTGAAATTTATGGCTGACATGGGCTTACTGCTTATCGTGGTCATGTTAATTAACATGTTGCTTTCTCTAATTGTCCTGCCACTTCTTGTGTGTTACATCAAACCCAAATTCTTGGCGAGACAAGATCTGATTGTTGGAGAGAGTGTCGACCTGGAGAAGTTGACTTAAAGAAAATTGGCGCCCACCACGGATGACCGCAAGTTTGGGTTATATAGCCCCAATTTTCTTTAGTTCCATAATCTGAGTATCAGTTAAGCCCAGTGCTTTAAAAACGTCAGTATTATTTTGTCCCAATGTAGGCGCAGGGTTGTTAATTCTGGTCGGAGTACGAGAGAATTTAGCTGCCGGACCAGTTAACGGGATTGTTGCGCCATCTGACAGCTCCGTCATCTGCAACATATCTCTTTCTTTCGCATTAGGATGCCGGGCTGCGTCAGAAAAACTATTCACTCTCGCTACTGTTAAGCCTATCGCAACCATACTATCTACAACCTCATCAGTAGTCCGCTTTGCGCACCAGTCAACAACTATCTTATTGAGCTCATCTCTTCGCTGAATGCGCTCTGGAGCCAAGCAATGTGAAACCTCGTCACACCCAATCAATTCGCAAAGCGCCACCCAATGTGCGTCGAGCAATACTCCTCCATATATTTGCCCATCCGAGCATTCATAAACGTTAACTGGGGCGGCTATAGCAAATTGATTGGCAAGACGTGGGATTGGCATGTCTAGCGCTCCCGCAGTGAGATTTCCATTACTAGAAGCCCATATGCCGTCAACTAAAGCCACGTCAATCTGCTGTCCCTCTCCTGTCGCGGTCCGATGATGTAAAGCAGCCAATATACTCATAGCCGCGTTCATGCCTGCTAAATCATCTCCAAGAAAAGTAGGAGCCTTGATCGGTCCTCCATCCGGCTCGCCATTTACTGATAGCCAACCCGTGAAAGCTTGGGCAATTGGATCATAACAGGCGCGCTCAGAGTTGGGGCCAAACTGGCCATATCCGCTGACCGATGCATAAATAACGTCAGGCTTAACCTTTACAACGTCGGAATACCCTACTCCCCAATCACTTAAAGTTCCAGGTTTGAAGTTCTCTAAGACTATATCAGCCGTTTCACACAATTTTAAAAATAGGTCTCTACCTTCTGGCTTACGAAGTTCGATCGTTACATTGTGTTTATTTCTATTCACAGTCTCATGAAGTAGCGTCAACTCTGAATCCGGCAGAAAAGGTGGCAGTAGCCGAGCAACTTCCCCCTCAGGGTGCTCTACTTTTATAACAGTTGCGCCAAAATCGGCCAGCAAACAACCCGCCATAGGTCCCGCCCAAGTAGTCGTCGCCTCAACAACACGCAGGCCATCCAATGGTCCCCGCAAGTCATTACGCGCATTAGAAAAGAAGTCTTTCTTATCCATCACTGCTCCTCAAAATTTACTTATGAATACCTTAACGCGAAATGAGCTCAAAATATACGCTCGATTGTAGCGTCCTATTACGCCTCGCCATTTTGTTCTCTTAACCTAAACAATGTTGTGCTGGAATTGGTATCATTGAGTTAACTAAACTCGCACGGAACATGGAGTATCTGACGATTGACTAACAATAGTGACGAAGCGGGATTTTTAGGTCGCCCCTTCAAAGCACTTAGACCTAACCATGAAACTGTAAATGAAATCGTTGCGCCGCCCTATGATGTAATCACTCGTTCGGAAGCAAAAGAGCTAGCGGCCGAAAAGCCATTTTCATTTTTGCGTGTATCTCGGGCGGAACTCGAAATGGACGATGATCTGAATCCGTATGACAAATCAGTCTATGAACGCGCACATGAGAATTTGAGCAAACTAAAATCATCGGAGAAGCTTTTACTTGAAGACAAACCCTGCTTCTATGTGTACCAAATACGTAATTCGACACACTGCCAGACAGGCCTCGCCTTGTCCGCATCCGTCAGAGCCTACAAACAAAATAAAATTCGTAAACATGAGCTCACGCGACACGCCAAAGAAACTGACCGAACAACTCAGATTGAGACGGTTAAAGCCATTACAGGCCCCGTGTTATTGGCACATGTACCGAATCAAGACCTCGACAATCAACTTAAAGAAGTCGCTGCAAGTCGTGCACCAGACTACTCGAGCTCTCTAGACGGATGGATTCATAGTATCTGGATAGTCAGCGAGGATAACCTAATAGAAAGAATATATTCCGCAATTAATAAGGTAGGGACACTCTATATAGCCGACGGGCATCATCGATCTGCCGCTGCGGCAAGAGTAGCCGACTCTCGTAATTCTAAAGACATTCAAGCTGCGAGCGATGCAGCAGCCCACAATGGATTTCTGGCTGTAACTTTTCCTGAAAATGAGATGCTCATTTTGGATTATAATAGAGTAGTAAAAGATTTAAATAGTCTATCTCGCGAAGAATTCATAGAACGTCTTTCCCAAACCTTTCAGATAGAAATATCGAATTCTCCTGTTAAACCAGAGAACCCAAAATCGTTTGGTATGTATCTAGAAGGAAATTGGTATGAAATCTATCTTAAAAAGAATCACCATCCGACCGATCCTGTAGACGAACTCGATGTGAGCATCCTGCAGCAAACAGTGCTCAGCCCTATCTTAGGTATCTCAGATCCGAGAACCGACGATCGTATTGATTTCGTTGGAGGTTCAAGAGGCACAAAAGCAATAAGTCATCTAGTCGATAGTGGCGCTATGAAAGTTGGTTTCACCCTGTTTCCTACGAAAATGACAGAGCTTATGGCCGTAGCTGATGCAGGATTGATTATGCCACCAAAATCGACCTGGTTTGATCCTAAACTTGCGGATGGGCTTTTGTCCATCGAACTAGACTAGCGATATCCTGCTTAGCGAGTTACGGGCTTGAATTTTATCCTGCGTGGTTTGTCAGCTTCCTCTCCCATCCTCTGTCTGCGATCGGCTTCATAATCAGCATAGTTACCAGGGAACCATTCCACATGACTGTCGCCCTCGAAGGCAAGTATGTGCGTGGCCACTCTATCCAAAAACCATCTGTCATGGGAAATAACTATCGCACATCCGGGGAAGTTAAGTAGCGCTTCCTCTAATGCGCGCAATGTCTCCACATCAAGATCGTTCGTGGGCTCATCAAGAAATAGCACATTACCTCCTCGAAGTAATACCTTAGCTAAATGCACTCTATTGCGTTCGCCGCCGGATAACTGTCCGATATGCTTTTGTTGATCAGTTCCTTTGAAATTAAATCGACCACAATAGGCTCTAGACTGTAATTCATACTCACCGATGGCTAATATATCGTGTCCCCCGGAGATCTCTTGCCAGACTGTATTATTATCGTTCAACGTTTCTCGACTCTGGTCAACATAAGCAATATCCACCGTCGAACCCACAGTTATCTCTCCAGCATCAGGTTTTTCCACTCCAGTCAGCATATTGAATAGCGTGGTTTTCCCCGCTCCATTAGAACCTATCACGCCTACAATCCCACCTGGAGGCAAGTTGAATGACAAATCATCAATCAAGACTTTCTCTCCAAACGCTTTCACTATGTTCTTTACATCTATGACCACATCGCCCAGTCGTGGTCCAGGAGGAATATATAATTCATTAGTCTCATTTCGCTGTTGGAATTCTCTTGACTGAAGCTCTTCAAATCGTTGCAACCGTGCCCTACTTTTTGATTGGCGACCTTTCGCATTTTGCCTTACCCATTCTAGCTCTGAAGCAACGGTTTTTCGGTGCGCTGCCTCCTCTCTTTGTTCTTGCTGAAGACGCGCTTCCTTCTGCTCTAACCACGAACTATAGTTACCCTCATATGGAATTCCATGTCCGCGATCCAGTTCCAATATCCATCCGGCAACATTGTCTAAAAAGTAACGATCATGAGTTACTGCAACCACCGTTCCTGCGTAATTTTCGAGAAACCGTTCCAGCCAACCCACTGACTCGGCATCTAAGTGGTTCGTAGGCTCGTCGATCAATAGCATCTCCGGTTCTGAGAGCAATAGGCGGCATAAAGCGACCCTTCGTCTCTCACCGCCCGATAGATTATCTATCTCTGCATCCCAATCCGGAAGCCTCAAGGAATCCGCAGCGATCTCTAACTTTCTGTCAATCTCCCAGCCTCCAACTGTATCTATTTCATTCTGAAGCTCACCCTGCTCCTCTAAAAGCGCAGTCATCTTATCGTCATCCATTGGTTCTGCAAAGGCTAAACTAATCTCATTAAACCGCTCTAGAAGTTTAGTGATTTGTCCTAAGCCAGCTTCAACATTTCCCCTTACGCTCTTTGAGGAATCCAATTCTGGTTCCTGCGGCAAATAACCGATTTTCAAACCCTTCTGGGGAGTAGCTTCACCTTCAATTTCAGTGTCTACACCAGCCATTATTTTAAGTAACGTAGATTTTCCGGATCCATTCAAGCCCAGAACACCAATTTTTGCTCCGGGGAAAAAGCTTAAAGAAATATCACGTAAAATTTTCTTTTGAGGAGGGACTATTTTACCGACTTGCTGCATCTGAAAGACATACTGAGCCATGTTGCTTACGACATCCTTATTAAGTAGTTCTGATTATATTTGATTGGTTTAAAATTCGGGCTTTCTCGAACAGATCATTTAGCCACCCGACTGCAGCGCATTTTACTCGCTCAGCTTACTTAGTGCGAGTAAAAGACGCTAATAAAGCAATTTATCTACTGACAAGAGTTGAGATCACGCGCACATTTACGTATGTAATGGTGCAATGCAATTAAGCCATCATCTTTAAGATCCTGGAACCTAGGCATACCATTGCCTAGTAAAGCCCCATCGACAACTACACTTTTGAACGCATCATGCGACATTGGTATTACCGATTCACGGAGATCAGGAGCCATTCCTCCAGAGACGACTCCACCCCCATGACACAAAAAGCACCGCGAAGAATAGATTTCTAGCCCTTCCGCGGCCAACGCCTCATCTATAACAAACCCTTCAACATCTCTAGGCGTAGCAAAAGCTGGTGGCAAAAACTCTGGCAGCGTATAAGACCCGTCGAGTGCAAAAGTTACTAAACGTCTCGGATGCACCTTATATTTCCAACCGTGCTGAGCACTTAACGAACCAGATATTAGTCCAGCACCACCCCAACCTACTAGTAACGAAACGTATTGCTTGCCATCCACTGAATAAGTGATTGGTGGCGCGGAGATCCCAAGTCCCAATTCTTCGGACCACAATATTTCTCCAGTTTCAGCATGGTAAGCCACGAAACGTCCGTCGGCCCTTCCTTCAAAAACCAAATTCCCTTTTGTTGTCATTGTCCCAGGATTCCACTGAGGAGGTAATGGCTGCTCCCAAACTTGCTCATGTTTAATTGGATCCCAAGCTTGGAGCGTAGAACTTCCCGCGTCCGGCAAACTATCAGCCGTACCAAAAGCAACTCCCACAGCAACAGAACGATGAGGCGATTCAAAACCCCCTATGTCCACGCCGCCATCGGTAAAAACCGCCGACTGCTTAATAGTAGGAATATACACTAGCCCAGTATTAGGGTTAAAGGACATCGCGTGCCAGCTATGTGCTCCAAATGGACTCGGCCAAACTTCTTCAGAGCCATCCTCGTAACGTGCACCAGCTATCTCTACAGGACGACCAGTTTTTAAATCAACATGGGAGGCCCAAGTCGTTTTAGAAATTTTTTCTGCTGATAACAGTTCCCCATTCTCTCGATTCAAAATATAGAAGAAACCATTTTTTGGAGCATGCATTAGAGCCTTAATGTTGCGGCCACTTAACTTAAGATCCGCCAAGACTATGTCCATGTTCGAATTGTAGTCCCAAGTTTCCCCAGGAACTGTTTGGTAATGCCACTTATAGTCACCCGTATCGGCATCCAAAGCGACTATGGAGCAAAGAAAGAGATTGTCGCCTCCTTCGGGCGATCTAATTTTTTGATTCCAGGGAGAGCCATTACCGGTACCAACCAGTAATTGATCAAACTCAGGGTCATAAGTGATCCCGTTCCACGTATTACCTCCTCCTCCAAATTTCCACCATTCACCTGTCCAAGTCTTCGCCGCCATTTCCATCGCTGGTGACTCGAAGCCATCTGCGGGATTACCCGGCACTACCCAAAACCGCCAAGCTTGTTCACCAGTGTCGGCATCGTACGCGGTAATATAACCTCGTGCTGCATCATGTTCGGTACCACCATTCCCGATAACAACCTTTCCTTTAAAAACCTTAGGGGCCCCAGTAATGTAATAGGCGCGACGTGGGTCAATAGTCATGGTTTCCCAAACCATCTTTCCGGTTTTAGCGTCTATCCCAACAAGCCGTCCGTCGATAGTTGAGATTATTACTTTCCCATTCCAAAAAGCAGGCCCTTTGTTCTGGTCCCACATATTGACTAATCTATCACCTGCGTGCTCTATAGACTTGGGGTCATATTCCCACAATAATTCACCTGTCTTCGCGTCGACGGCTCTTGTGACAGAAAAACTCCCAGTAAAATACATGACACCGTCAACAACCAATGGAGTACCAGTCAATTGCTTATCCTTAGGCAACTCCATTACCCATTCAAGGCCAAGACGTTTGACACTTTCCACATTAATCTGCTCCAGTGGGCTGTAACGCTGCTCGCTATAATTACGCCCGTAGGATAACCAATTACTTCCATCGCCCAACGATGTCAGTGCCTTATCATCAACTAATGTGATAGCCCATGAATGTATCGAAAAAAATCCAACCACGGTCCCAAAGAATATTGCTCGCATAATAACCATTACACTTCCCCCCAGTAGCGTCAACGAACCGGCAAACGTAATGTCCCCGTCTACCTACTACTTCAGTTTAGCCATGTAACAAGCAAATTACTAGGCATCAGCATCGGTTTTTTGAAGCATAATAGTGCTAAAGTCGTTTGTTTATCCGGCACCATGCACTAAACTAGATAAGTGCATATTCGTACGACTATACCGAGTGATCTATAAACTATGTCTCAACTTTATCATTCTCTTGAAGAGCTAAAATTTGACAATTCGTTTGTCAATAACTTGCCTGCAGATCCAATCGAAGATAACTACTGTAGACAAGTTTCAAACGCCAGTTTTTCTAACGTAAAGCCTAAGCTCTCTTCCGCCCCAAAACTGATATCCTTCTCTGCAGAAATGGCAGCGGCCCTCAACCTACATGAAAGTGTTTGTAGGAGTAAAACATTCCCTGAAGTTTTCTCTGGAAATAAAATATTATCGAAAATGCACCCACACGCCACAGTTTACGGCGGCCATCAATTTGGTAATTGGGCGGGTCAATTGGGCGATGGGAGAGCGATAAACCTTGGAGAAGTACTTACAAAAGACAATACGCGTTGGGCTCTACAATTGAAGGGAGCGGGACCAACGCCATATTCACGAACTGCCGACGGA
Organism: uncultured Gammaproteobacteria bacterium; assembly: GCA_938075585.1. Classification (GTDB taxonomy): domain Bacteria; phylum Pseudomonadota; class Gammaproteobacteria; genus UBA4457. Next base: position 8,187 of record CALJHG010000027.1, read on the forward strand.
TTGGCGGTGCTTAGATCTTCGATTAGAGAGTACATATGTAGCGAGGCAATGCATCATCTCGGAGTACCTACGACTCGAGCACTTAGCATTTGTCTAACCGGCGAAGAAGTGGAAAGAGACATGTTCTATGATGGGAACCCCGAAAAAGAGCTGGGCGCGATTGTGTGCCGTGTAGCGCCCTCATTCACTCGCTTCGGTCATTTCCAACTTCCCGCCGCGACGCAGAACTATGATCTGCTAAGAGAACTAATCAATTACACCATCAGATTTGATTTTCCCGAAATGGAACTTCGAGTAGACAATACTAAGCAATTTTCCAACGAATCAATTCTTGAGTGGTTTCAGGAGGTATGCCAAAGAACTGCCGTGATGGTAGTTGAATGGATGCGGGTAGGATTTGTTCATGGAGTAATGAATACAGACAACATGTCCATACTAGGACTCACAATAGATTACGGGCCTTACGGATGGTTGGAAGATTATGATCCCAGTTGGACGCCAAATACTACCGACGCAAATGACAGACGTTACAGATACGGCAATCAACCACAAGTCGCGCTGTGGAATTTAGTGCAGTTAGCGAATGCTTTATACCCGTTGATAAAGGAATCCAGACCATTGGAAAAGGCTCTCGAAAGTTACCAAACTACATACGATCAATACTATAAGAGTATGCTTGCTTCAAAGTTGGGATTAAAGGAGTTTTCGTCCAAAACCGACGACAGATTAACTAAAGATTTGTTTCAGCTTCTAAGTAAAGTAGAAACTGATATGACTATTTTCTTTCGCAAATTAGCTTTAGTACAAAAAACAGAAAATTTTTTCAATGAAGAAACAGCATATAAAATTCTACTACCCGCGTATTACAAGGCTGAAGAAAACAGCGATCAATATAAGTCTGATTTGAACGCGTGGTTAAAATCCTATAACCGAAGACTGCAAGATGAACGATCCAGTGCGGATGAGCGACAAAGAGCAATGAATCAAGTCAACCCTAACTATGTGTTTAGAAACTACTTAGCGCAACTCGCAATTGACGAGGCATCCACCGGTAATTTCCAACCAGTAAACGACTTGCTGAGCGTTCTCAAAAAACCCTATTCAAATGACGAAAGTAATAATGAGTATGCTCAAAAAAGACCTGAATGGGCCCGACATCGTCCTGGGTGCTCCATGCTGTCCTGTAGCTCTTGAAAATTTATCCGTACACAATTATGTCCTTCAAAAGTAGAGCCATCTTAATTAAAACAAAAGTCATTTTTTTTCTGGCCACTATTAGCATTATCAGTGGCTGTTCCCAATTGGGGCCCAAGTTTATCGAGGGTAGCAGGACTCAGTATAATATCGCAATGAGTCGCACAGAGGGCGAGCAAATGCTCCTCAACTTGGTAAGACTAAGATATGGAGATGCGCCTTATTTTCTAGAGGCAACCGCATTAAATACACAATTTTTACTAGCGCCCTCTGCGGAAGCAAGTTCTGTACTCGATTTTAATGGCAACAATAGCTACGGCATAAAGGGTAAATTCGCGTACGAAGAAAAACCGACAGTAACATACACACCGCTCAGGGGGGAAAACTTTGTCAGAAAAGTCCTTTCACAAATCTCACTGGATACTATTATCCTGCTCGACTCAAGTGGATGGAGTACCGAAAGAGTCCTAAGCTTGAGCGTTGAAAATTTAAACGGATTAGATAATGCCAGCCAAGCATCTGGCCCAACGCCGCTAGAGGCACCCAGTTATAAACATTTTCGGGCTGCAGTTACGACGATAGAGCAACTCCAAAATAACGGTGGGATTCAGTTCAAACTAACGCGGAATGATCACGCCAATCAATACTCTATGATTACTGATCAAACACCTGAAAATAATTCCCTACTACTGAAACTAGCTGAGCTATTGAAACTAGACCTAACGCAAAACAACTACCCTCTAGTACAATCAAGTTACCGAGCCAGCGGCGATACCGTTGATATTCGAACTCGTTCATTTATGGGCGTCATGTATTTCCTTTCTCACGCCGTCAAGGTTCCAGAAGATCATATTACTTCTGGTCGAGTAAGAGTCACGCGCGACGCGACTGGATTACCTTTTGATTGGACTGAGGTGACCGGAAACTTACTCGCAATAGAAGCGAGTGAAGAAGAGCCAAGTAATTATGCCGTCGCTGTTAAATATAGAAACAAATGGTTTTACGTAAGTGACGATGACATTCAATCTAAATCAACACTCCTGCTTCTTGGGCAATTGTTCGCACTCCAATCAAAAAAGTCGTCTAACTCAGCTCCAGTTTTAACATTGCCTGTTGGGGGATAATTACTGCCAAAGCCATACGACTGTAGCGATAATCCAAGTCAGCTCGTTCGATGCCTCACCGATCGCAATGCCTCTACGGTTGCGATCCCAACCACCCTCTAAAGATGCATACCACAACTGAGTAAGTCGAAGCGAGATTGTGATATGACCCAATACTACAACATAGGGTGAGATCCCCTCGCCACCAAATTCGATAATCATCCAAGCCAGTGTGAGTTGGGGCACCGCTTTACATAGAACCGCAAATGAAGCTTGGACCATTGGATCAGTGATAGGTACATGCTTGATTCGAGCAATAAAAATAGCCGCAATAGAGCCTGAAATAGTAATCATCGCGGTGACGGTATCTACCTTTGTCCAAGCAGCTCCCTGCCAAAGCAAAAAAGTAAAAACAAAGGTCATCGCTATAACCCAAACAAAATACAGGACAAAGGTCTGTTTAGAAATACGATTACGGTCGTGGCGCAAAGCTGCAATAGACAAAAACAAATTAATTAATAAAAAAATCAACCACAATCCAAACCACGTTATGCTTACACCTGATATACTTTGACGCATAACTGATAGTTGAGAGGCTACAAAAACGCTCGCAGCCGCTATCTGAAAATAGAACAGAAAGTCAGTGACCCTCTTCGAATCGAGGTAATCCGATGAGGTACTCATATTAGAACAATAGACGCATTCCCGGAAAGTTTAACTTCACCCGATTGGTCGCGAGCCTCTAAATCAAGATCAATCACCCATTTATTGTTCACTAGTAACTTATTTACCACTTTACCTTTGACAGTGATAATGTCACCGACATGCGTCATCTTCAAAAAACGAGACTCAAAACTCTTAAGCATCTTCGGTGGCGCCCACGACGTTAACATTCGTCCGAGGTACGACATAACTAACATCCCGTGCGCGATCACATCATCGAGTCCAAATTCCTTGGCAAAATCAATATCTACGTGAATCGGATTATGATCCCCAGAGGCGCCACAGTAAACTGCTAGTGTATGACGACTTATTGGCGGCAATACTAACATCGGCAAACTCATGCCAATACTTATATCTTCTACATCAATCATATTCATAACTCATTCCCGCGACTGAACCACGATGGTTCGGTCAAATTCTGCTGCCAAGACGCCTGTATCAAAGAACACAAAATTCCTGTGTACAATAAAGTGAAGCGCCCCACCTTTCTTATCGTAGGCGTCAACGACCTCTCCACTGAATCTAATCCTATCGCCTACACAGACGATATCGTGATACTTAAAACTTTGCTCACCATGCAGAATATTGCCTAAGGGAATAGATAATTCTTTAAACCAGTCATAGGGATCATCGCGCTCCATTTCTAGGCAGAATAAAAACGTCGGGGGTACAGGGATGGACCTATATCCAGCTCGCTTCGCCTCAACTTCGTTATTATAGATACTTGCGCTCTCGCCAATCGCATGACAAAACTGCCTAAGCCGACCTTTCTCTACTTCAACTTCAAATGTTGGACTTTTGTACCCGACTAGTTCGTCTCTGAAATCTTTATTCTCACTCATCTCATTTCCCTGTCGCGCAACTTTCTAAAATCAGCGATCATTTTTCTGGCTAATGGGGCTGCAAGTCGACTTGACAGCCGACTTACCCACCATAAAAACTTCGCGTAAAACGGAAAAATTATCACCCCGTGATTTTTTTTCACTCCATTCAAAATTTTCAACGCAGCAACATCTGCGCCAATTGCAGTAAATGGGATGCTCTCGTTTAATTTGTCTTTATCTATATTAATCGCATCGCTAGAATCATAGATATCAGTCTTGACGAACCCAGGACAAACAACACTAACTCTAACGTCCAAAGCTTCGCCCTCCAGACGCAGAGTATTCGATAGTCCTACTACT
>CALJHG010000028.1 GCA_938075585.1 uncultured Gammaproteobacteria bacterium
GTAGGAGTCGATAACATCTTATTCGAAACGGATTTCCCTCACCCTACTTCTTTATTTGGAGATGAGATACAGTCAAGGATTTCTGATGGGCTAGGCGACTGCGACCCTGGGGTGAAGAAAAAGATCTTATGGTCCAACGCCGCAGAACTATACAAGGTAGACTTACCTGCTGAGCAGTAGAAAATAGAAAGTATCACTAGATGAAATTTCGATATAACTATATGAGACTACTACTAAATAAATTCATATTTTTTATCCTACTCAGTGTTGGATCAGGTGCCAGCGCCTACGAACTGGGCCACAACTTATCAGCAGAATTTAGACCTCTTAAAAAATCTGATTGGTCGTACGAAAAGGCTGCACACCTCCTAGAGAGAGCCGGTTTTGGTGGTACCCCTTCGCAAATCCAAAAGCTTCTTGAAGTATCTCCCGAAGAGGCAGTCGACTCGTTAGTGAATCCCAAGAAACCTAATTCCCATCTGCTTGAATTCGAACACTCAAAAATCTTCGATCCTGGCTTAGAACCGTTTCCAGCAAGTCGGCCAGCGACCACGAAACTTGCTAGTGAAACAGGGCAGGCACTCGGCATCAAAGTTAGACCGAACGGAAATCGTCCCCTCCAACCTATAGTAAATAAATTTTTTTACTGGTTACGCGCTAGTAGACTAGAAACTGATCGAGTTACTCAGTGGTGGGCCGAGCGAATGGTATTCACCGATACGCCTTTGACCGAAAAAATGGCCCTTTTTTGGCACGGCCATTTCGCGACTAACGAAGACAAAGTTCGCGATTACAGGAAAATGCTCAAACAACTGCAACTTTTTCAAACAGAAGGCCTTGGAAGTTTTCGCACATTGATGGTTGCTGTTGCAAAAGATCCGGCAATGCTGGCTTTTCTCGATGCAGGCGTGAATATCAAGGAGTCACCAAACGAAAATTTTGCCCGCGAAATTGTGGAGCTTTTCACTATGGGTGTCGGACACTACACTGAGCAAGATGTGAGGGAGGCTGCCAGAGCCTTTACTGGATGGAATTATAAAGGCCTCGACTTTGTTCTAAACCGCGACCAACATGACTACGGCTCTAAAACTTTTCTAGGACATACTGGCAATCTGAGCGGCGAAGAAGTCATAGAAATAATTCTTGAACAACAAGTGTCCGCCGAATTCATTGCCTCAAAAATATACGCCTTTTTCGTTTCTGAAAATATTGACCCAAAACTTAGGAAGGCCCTTGGTCAACAACTGCAAGATTTAAACTATGAAATTAGACCGTTTCTCAGACTTTTATTTCTATCTGAAAATTTCTACTCTACCAAGGTTGTTGGTACGCGGATCAAAAGTCCTACGGAGTTGGTCGTATCAACATATAGAAAATTAGGACTAGTTAACTTTCCAGGAGCGCCCGACTTTAACCACGTCACTGGTAGTTTAGGTCAGCGATTAATGCACCCTCCCACTGTGGCAGGGTGGAGCTACGGGAAAGCTTGGATCACGCCCAGTTTACTGATACAACGAGGAAACTTTGCATACAATCTAATGTTTCCTGATATTGAATTCATACCGTGGGACAAGTATCCAGGAGAAATCCAATATCGTATCATCAATGTACACCAAAAGATCCGAGATGGTGCTTCGATAACCGAAGCTACTAAGCCCACGTCTGATTATTCAGAAGTCGCGGCACTGTCGAACCAAACTGATAGGAATGAGGAGTTTAATACTCGATTCGGTAGTTATCGTGGCTGGCAGATGGCAATCGAGCGAGTCTTGCCAATAGAAAGAGATCTCCCTCAAATCAGTCTCACTAATATGATTGTTAGCGAAAAATTGAATACTAAAGAGCAAGTGGTTGATTACCTTGTGCATCGGTTTATATCGGTCCCGTTGGACGAACACACCCGTATAATGCTCGGACAATTACTTCTAAAGGAAGTCGGAGACGACGATTTGTCACAGCATACCAACTCGCTCGAAACACCCTTGCGTACCCTTTTACACGCGATACTTAGTCTTCCAGAATATCAGCTGGGTTAGAAAGATACAGAGGATCACGCTATGAAAAGAAGACAATTACTTAAAGGGGGAATCGCTGCAACCCTATCAGCAGGACTGAATCCTTTGACGAAACTAAGTGCGATGACAAACCAGCCTCGTATTCTGGTGGTATTTGAATTGTCTGGCGGCAATGATGGACTAAATACTGTTATTCCTTATCGAAACGACGACTATTATAGAGCCAGACCAAATATAGGGTTACGCCCAAACGAGATCTTAAAGCTAGATGACGAGTGGGGAATGAATTTAGGCTTAGCCGGTCTTAAGCAACAGTGGGATAAAGGGAATGTTGCGGTAATCCATGGCTGTGGTTATGAGCGGCCATCTTATTCTCATTTCACCTCCATGGCCTACTGGCATACCGCCTCACCAAACAGCGGCGATGCCTACGGGTGGTGTGGAAAAACAGCCGACTTCCTAGCGCCGGATGCTCCAGAAAACTTTATTATTAACATTGACACATCGCAATCGTTAGCGGTGACCAGTCGTTATCACACACCTGTCGTTTTTGATGATCCTGATCTCTTTCGCCGCATCAATCCTAATGGCGTGATGACAATACCACCCAACGGTCCGACGGGAAATCCTGGAACCGAAACGACTCGTACCTTCCTCAGTTCAGTCGCGGCTAGTGCTAAATCCTCTTCGCGAAAAGTAAGAGAAGCTTGCGCAAGCTATCAGACTCCAGTTGACTACGGTATCGCGCCCTCGCAGCTCGACCAAGTTGCAGCATGTATTGCTGCCGGTTTTGAGACGCAAATTTATTATTTAGCGTTTAGAAACAATGCGTTCGACACGCACGTACATCAGAAAGATTTACATCAACGACTGCTAATGTACGCCGGTGATGCAATTAACGGCTTCCTAGAAGATATGGAGCGTATTGGTATGGCTGAACACGTTACTTTGATGGTGTTTTCTGAATTCGGCAGACGCGTAGGAGAAAATGCCAATCTAGGAACTGATCATGGAACTGCTAACACCATGTTCCTGGCTGGCAAACCAGTAATCGGGGGACACTACGGAGAACCTCCGATTTTGGGTCTCCTAGACGAGACAGACAACTTGATCCATACAACAGATTTTAGGCGAGTCTACGCAACTGCAATAGAAAGTTGGCTTCGTTCATCGAATTCTATCGATATACTAAAAGGTAACTTCAAACCCTTCCCTATATTTAGTTAGTTTGCCTGGGAGCAGATCAGTTCTACCGCGGACGAAAACGCCTCATCTGCCAGCCCTACTAACTCGCGGTCAGTTCGGTCTTGTATCGGATGCGCTACAAACAAACTGTTCGCGTAGAAACCTATCGCTTCACTATGGGAGTGCGCGGCGTCTACAAAAACGTCTGAGGCGACAAACCCGCCTGGAATCCCTCTATTATCTAGTTCTTTTATGTCCTGCAAACTGCACGACGTACAAGAACCTCAGTCAGCAAGTCCTTCTATCACGACATCTACATTTGTCGAGATGTCCTGTAAAAGCTCTGTAGGCGCGGGCCTCGCAAAAGTTGGCTTTTTATAACGCCGGACAACCACACCTTTTTCAGAAAAAAGCGTCTCAAGCCGATCTAAAAATACGTTACCCTTAGCTTTTGAAATGTCCAAAAGACCTAACGTCAGACCTTCCAGAGAATTCGGTTTAGCAAGAGGCTGTCGAAATGACGGCTCAAGCTCCCCAGTGGGATCTAATACAATTGAACTCATTCTATATCTCCTTTGTCACGGGATCTGTACCCAACTCACCTTTCATCAACCAACCCGGAATAATTGCAGAGAATAATCCTGCATCGCCTCCAGCTCTTATTAACCGCAATCCTTCTTCTCTGAACTTAGGGACTTTATTTTTACTTGATATCAAATCATCGGCCAGCGCATCATCCGATGTCATGCCTAAATCAGCACCATCGATGAATAAATTATCGTGCAGTGCTGAAACTGCATCCGCTTTACTCCAACCAGCCAGATCGAAAACACGCCCATGTTCAGGACCAATAAGGATCACCGCATCTGATGCATTTGCCATTTCCACATGATTGATACTTCTTAAGGAGCCCGCCAATGATTTGACCACTCCCTCAGGCGCGCGGGAATTTTGATCGACACAGCCAAGCGGACCATCAGCGCTGAAGACTGTTACCGCAGACCTGTCTCGTGCAATACCTTGATCTTCCGCCAATGTGGTCCAAGGTGTCTTCTCGTCTTCGGCGAAGCACAACCCATACTTCACGGGGGTGCCAAAAGTAGACTGGTCAGTACCTTTTGGATGCCCGCCTCCAACATTGCGGACAACCAATTGTAATGCCCGCCCGATTGTCGCATTCGCTCGGTTACCCTGACCAAGTAAATTGCCAGACCAATTCATGTCCACCGCCTCTCTAATAGGTCCGTTAACAACGACCATCGGCCCAGAAAACCAAGTTGTAGCCAACAAGCCCCCAAGACAAAACCTATCATCTAAAGCAGCGTCAACTGCCGCTAATACAATAGGAAAATATTCCGGTTTACACCCCGCCATCACAGCATTTATCGCAACTTTGACAACAGTACAATTTACCGAGTGAGGCGGAACGCTACCTATAAGCTCGTTGGGTAAGCGCGGACTACCATTTAGCATTTTCAATACGCGCTCTTCGGTGGGAGGTATAACAGGTAAACCATCAGTCCATCCCTGCTCATAACAGTATTCGATATCATCCACTAAAGACGGTATTTTAATTTTGCGAGAGTAAAAATTCACCCTCCCAAACTCCACTGCTAGACGCTCGGGGACTCCTTCTTCCACGGAAAGAGAACCGCAACCAGGTTTCCAATGTGGTAGAGACATGCCTAATTCCTGCTCCCCAAAAAACTCTTGCCATTCCGAGCGTTCCCATCCAACCACTCGTATAGCTTCCTCACCTTTTTCAATTTTAATTAATGAAGGAACGGTTTCTATATTTAGAAAGTAAGAAGCTTCTAGGCTTGTATCATCGATGTTTTTCGAGGTCGATAGAAAATCTGATTCGTCTTGAAAGAAAATAGTTATGGGCAATCCTCTACCTTCAATATCCTTCAAGACCGGTTCAATTAAAACGCACGTTGGGCAGTCTTTTTTGACTACAGCGATAAACCCATCATCAAACTGCATCTCTACTCCTGTACCATTACGATTACTCTTAGTTTGATTATGGCCAGCAAAACACCCAAAGGTCAACGCGACGAATTTATCTAGGGAGTGTATATTACTGAAGTCGACAAGTTTTAGTTAGAACCCGAGTTTTCTTTATGTTGCACTGGCGGAATGAACTGAAATTTATTTAAGCGTTTATTTTTATTATTAGATAGGGGCTACAATGTTGTTAAAAGGGAAACACATAGTAATTACGGGTGCGGCTGGAGCGCTCGGGAAATCGGCTACACAAATTGCTACCTCGCATGGAGCAACAGTCTCGGAGTTAGATATTAATTTTTCTGAAACAACGAAAAATCGTCATAGTGTGGATTTGAAAGACCAGGAGTCGGTAAAAAAATGTATCGAATCTCTAAACTCGATTGATGCTCTCTTTAATATCGCCGGCGGATTTCTCATGGGCAGTTCTGTAATCGATACCAGCGATGCTGATTGGGATACTATGCGAGCTATAAACTTTACGACGATGCTAAACGTAACACGCGCTGTGCTACCTGGAATGCTGCATCGTAGAGCAGGAGCGATAGTAAATGTGGGCGCAAATTCCGCGTTGAGTGGCCAGTCGCAAATGGGAGCTTACATTTCGGCCAAAGCATCAGTAATGAGAATGACCGAAAGTCTTTCGTTAGAAGTGCGGGATTTAGACGTGAATATAAATGCGGTTTTACCAAGTATTATCGACACTCCTGTAAATCGCGCCGACATGCCAGATGAGGACTTTAGTAAATGGGTGAGGCCCGACGATCTAAGCGAGATCATGTGCTTTCTTGCGTCCGATAACGCTCGCGCTATAAATGGTGCCCTAATTCCGGTAGTAGCGAAATCCTAAGATGGAAAAATCGCTACGAGATAAGGCGGCAATTACTGGTATAGGAGAGACGGTGTACTCCAAAGTGACCGACCGAAGTGCGTTATCACTCACTCTGGAAGCATGTCTCAAAGCGATAAATGATGCGGGTTTAGTGCCTGATGATATCGATGGTTTGATTCCGTATCCCTCTCAAGGATTAACCGCAGAAAGTCTGATAACTAATTTCGGTCTCAAAAACGTCAGATATTCAGCTTTGACCCCCATGGGTGGCGCAAGTCCAGTGGCGGCTTTACAAAGTGCGGCGATGGCTATCGCCTCTGGTGTTGCTCAAAATGTTCTTATCTGCTTGGCCCGGGGGCATACTGAATCAAACGACGGAAAAATTACCGCGCGTCTTGCAGAAATGCCCCAAATGAGCACGGTTAGCGAATTTGAAATGCCGCTAGGAGCAAACGCGCCTGCACAGTTTTATGCTCCTATGGCACGGAGACACATGGAAATTTTTGGGACCACGAGTGAACAATTTGCTGAAATCGCCATAACCTGCCGAAACAACGCAATGTTAAACGACAAAGCACTAATGAGAAAACCCATGAGTTTGAAAGATCACCAGGCATCTAGAATGATTTCTGACCCCTTGCGACTCTACGACTGCAGTCTAGAAAGTAAAGGAGCGGCAGCTGCAGTGATTAGCCGTAAAGATAGGGCAAATGATCTCAAACAACCTCCTATTAGTATACTCGGTGTAGCAGAAGGTCACCCTGATTCTCCGAGTACCATCACCCAAAGGGAAAACTTTGTTACGCTAGGGATCGCAAAAGCCGCCCCGATTGCTTTCAGGATGGCAGATGTTACGCCCGCCGATATCAATGTCGCTCAAATTTATGACTGTTTCACTTACATCGTACTCTGCCAATTAGAAGATATGGGCTTTTGTGAAAAAGGAGAAGGAGGTCAGTTTGTAACGAGTGGGGCGATTGGACTTAAGGGTAAAATCCCGATCAATACTCATGGTGGCCTCCTGTCAGAAGCACATATTGCCGGAATGAATCATATTAATGAATTAGTTCGTCAACTGCGACGTACTTGCGGAGAGCGACAGATAGAGGATGCATCAGTAGGTTTAGTGACTGGTTACGGCGACCTCGGCGATGGTTCTATCGCCATACTTAGTCGCTAGTTTTTTTATATGATAAATCCTAAAACATCTATCGAAAATAAGGCGTATTGGACCGGGCTAGCTAACGGCGAATTACTACTTCAGGAGTGCACCAATTGTGGGAGTCTGCGCCACTACCCGCGTCCGATGTGCGATAGTTGTTATTCATTTGAGCACCGATGGATCAGAGCCAGCGGTAATGCCTCACTATACGCATGGACCGAATGTCATCATGCTTTTCACCCTTCGTTTGCTGAGCTAACCCCGTACACGCTTGTTACCGCGACTCTTAAAGAAGGACCGCGGATGCTGGCACCTTTAACGCAGTCCTCCAAAAGAGCTTTATATCTCGGTATGAAGCTAAAAATTATATTTAACCAAGTTAGCGTAGATCTTACGCTACCTGCCTTTAAAGCGACTTAAGCACTAGTAATTACAGCTGCTGCCGTAAAAAATCGTTTATCACCTTCGCGACATATACCGGCGTCTCCTGCTGCGGATAGTGGCCTGCGTTCCGTGAAACGACTAGTTCAGCGTTTGGGTACCATCTAAGAAAAGTCTCACGCAGTATTTCGGGAGTGAAAGGTTCCATGTCATATTCACCTGCAATGACTAACATTGGCGTAGTATTACCTTCTATCTCGCCTAGGAAGCCCTGATTTGAAAGACTATCTAAATACCCAAACTGCGCTTTTTCTAACCGTGTTCCCCGACTCTGGCGCACTTTGAAATCGATCCATTCTTGGCCTAACCTATTCCCTGTTAGGGCATCAAAAGCTTCCTCGAGAAGCTGATTGCTTGTGATAGAGCCTTTAATAATTTCAAACCCCTCGGGTGTAAAACTTAACCCAGAGGCTGCAACAGGAGTGTTCAAAATCGCAGATTTAACCCTAATTCCACCATCTAATACTATCCTCTGTGCAAGCATTCCGCTCATAGAGTGTCCGACAATATGAAACTCTTTCCATCCCAAATTATCTGCTAACTCGATAACATCACTGGCGGCTTCTTGAGGTGTATATTCTCCGAGTAAATGTCGCGATTCGCCGTAGCCGCGAACTTCACAGAACGCATAAGTGAAATGCTTAATGTCAAAAAAATTTCTAGCGAACGTCCAGGTATCTTTGCACCCAAAAAAATCATGCATAAGAATCACGCCTTCAGATCCATTACCGTATAATTCATGCGCTAACATAATAAAATTACTTCCTTTATAAGAATTATTGATTCATTAATCGGTTATCGATTGCTCAAATGCGTAAGCTGCCCTATATATAGTTTGCTCTTCAAAGTATCTACCTACGAGCATTAACCCAACAGGCAAGCCATCGACCATCCCACAGGGAATCGAAATTGATGGATGACCAGTCAGGTCAGTAGCAGGTGTATTAGGAACCATTTCAAGAGATCTTGACACAATCTCTGCGGCAGACGCATCATTTCCTGGGATGGGTGGGGCAGTAATAGGTAATGTCGGCATTAATAGCAAATCGTACTGCGACAAAACTTCCTCATAGGCACCTTTTAGTCGGGCTCTAAGATTCTGCGCTTTAGCGTAATATTGACCACCATAAGCTTGACTCATATATTCGCCTGTCAACATGACTAACTTTGTCTGAGGTCCAAACTTGTGCGTTTGCTCCCGCCAAGCAGAATGATACTTCATTAAACTCGGAACATAGCCACCGATCCGGTTTTTTCCAAAGCCATTTTCATGCATCATAGAACTAACCAGTCCTTCGATGTAAATGGGCGTCCAAATAGCTGCGCTAGAAGCATGCATGGGGAGTGACACCTGCTCGACCTCTGCTCCAAGTGAAGATAGTTTTTTCGCGGCGTCTCGAACGATTTGATCGACTAGAGGATCAGAATTTTCAAGATCAAACCCTTCGGCGACTACACCTATACGCAATCCGGCAACTCCTTCAACTAGACTGTCGGTATATGATTCCTGAGGTCGAGGGACCTGAGTGTTATCTACCCCATCATAACCAGCCAAAACTTCTAAAAGGAGTGCGTTGTCATGGACGTTCTTCGTCATAGGGCCAATATAGTCAATCGTCATATCAATCGGCATAGCTCCAGTATAGGGCACCAAGCCAAATGTGGGTTTAAGCCCTACCACTCCGCAGAATGACGCAGGAATACGACAGGAACCGCCATGATCGGTTCCTACTGCCATATCAACTGCGTCGGAGGCAAGTAAAGCCCCGCAGCCACTCGATGACCCACCTGCGGTCCGTTCCACATTATGTGGATTTAAGACTGGACCCTTTGCATTAGTATGACTCCCTCCGGACGTACAAAAATATTCACAATGCGCCTTGCCTGCTACTACGCCTCCGGCTTCTAGTACTCGATTTACTACGGTCGCATCAACATCCGGTATGTAGCCTTCAAGGGTAGACGACCCATTCATCATAGGGACGCCGGCAACTAGAATATTATCTTTAAAGGCTACTCTTTTGCCTGCCAACTTTCCCTCAACCTCGCCAATGATTTCAGTTTGCCAATACCATGCATTTAATGGGTTAGCTTCAGGCTCAGGTTGCACGCCCACACCCCGCGGATAAATGACCTTAGGCATCTCATCAGGAAATTTATCAAGAGATTCATAAATAGATAGATTCCCGTCCATTAATGAACGTAACTCCGATGCTTCGTCTATCTCTAGATCCATGTGAACCGAATCCGCAATAGCCTGAAGTTGCCTAGCCGAAGGTCTCTTGATTGTCATATTTTTTCAATCCTTTGATAACGGAGAGTTAATTAAACCCGAAGATACTAAATTTTAATTATATTATACCTACCTATGAAGTCTTCCTAATCTTCTTATGCAGTTACGGGAAGATAAATACTCCAAGAATAATCATCCAGGAAATAGCGCTTGCCGGCCATAGAGGAAGATTAATATAATTAACAAAGAGTGAAATGTTTGCCACACTCAGGTAAATGAACTTGGTGCACAAAAGTTAAAGTGAGATTAAACACATGTCAAATGAAAATGAAGTTACTCCCGAATTCTTAGCCAGATTTACAAAAGCTTGGAACGAGCAAGACGTAGATGGACTTATGAAGCACATGGTTGATGAGGACGATTGTACTTTTATGGCATCTGTTGGAACGGAAACTGAAGGTAGCTTATGGGTCGGTAGAGATAAAGTTCGCGAAGGGTTTGCCAGTCTTTGGGAAGGCTATCCAGATGCACATTTTGAGGCAATAGGAGAAGATTTGATACTTGGGAATCGAGGATGCTCTGAGTGGATATTCACTGGGACAAAAAAGGCGGATGGTACTAAAGTTAAGGCGAGAGGCTGCGATGTTTATACGTTTAGAAACGGAAAAATTCTAATCAAAAACTCTATGCGTAAACAGAAACCTTAGGCAACATCAGAGGCTTCAGGAAGTTGCGCAGCGTCGGCCAGCTGCGCAATCAATTTTCTCAAAGTTTTTTGATTGAGTTTTCGTCCGCGATTATCTGTCACAAAAAAAACATCTATAGCCTTTTCACCAAACGTACTGACATTAGCTCCTTGTAAATTAAGGCCTGCCTCAGAAATCACCTTAGCCAAGGTGCACAACAAACCTTTTCGATCTGCCGCTATAACCTCTATAGCCGTATGAGCTTCAGAAGCTGCTTCGTGGTGTCTGACATTAACTGGAATTGCTTTCATTAAAACATCATATTTTAAATCCCAATTTCCCTCAGGCTCGACCTTCCCCGAATGTACTTTTAATAATCGTTCGCTTAATCGCTGTAATTGGCCCGCCTCAACTACTGGTAAATTCTTCGCATCAGTGATATGGAACTCATCAAGGACTCTCCTATCGCGCAGGCCGTAGGCATGCGCGGTGAGAACCTTAGTACTTCCGATTGCGAGCGACATTGTCAAATCAAAGAATAGTTTTTTCCTATCAACGCCCCAGGTTAAAACCTGCGTATAACCACCTGATTTATTAACCACGAAATGGACGCCAGATTCTTTTCTTAATAACCTGCAAAGATACAGCAATGCATTAGGCGTAAAGCGCATCACCATGGTGTTTGTGATAATGTCTAAAACTCTACTAACTGATTTTCTTTCGCTTCCGGTCAGTCCTTTCAAGACACTCGCACGCCGAGTATCAACGCGATGATCAAGATCCTCAGGCGATCCCTGCTCGAGACGCAAATGAGCTTCGGTCTGATAAAATAATTGCGAAAAAAGATGTCCCTTCCATTCAGTCCAGGTTCCGGGACCAACAGCAGCCACATCGGCAACGGTCATTACAAACAAATAAACCAGTCTCTCCCTGTCTCCAACAAAGTTTGCGAAATCAGCGATTACTTTCGCATCAGACAGGTCATAATGCTGCGCCGTCTTAGATAAAGCGAGGTGATGTAGAACCAACCACCCGACTATCTCTGCATCATCTTTTGAAAGCCCAAGTCGGCTGCAAAACTTTTTGACAAGAGTCTGCCCTAAGACAGAATGGTCTCCGCCACGACCTTTAGCAATATCATGAAAAAGCACTGCCACATAGATCAATTCCGGCCTTTCCAATTGCGACATAAGAGTTGACGCCAAGGGCATATCTATAAATCGTCCGCGCTCTATCCTGAAATCACGGAGAATATCTATTGCACGAATAGTATGCGCGTCCACAGTGTAATGATGATACCGATCGAACTGGCCATGACCTGTAATACGTTTGAAATCAGGACAGAATTGTCCTAGCACTCCAGTTTCATGCATCTCACTTAGGGCTGTCGTCACGTTACGATTTGCCCTCAATATTTCCAAAAATATATTGTTTGCTTCTTTGGACGCTCGCACTGTGGCATTGATATTACGTGAATTCTTTCGCACGACGCGCAAGGCAGCGGAGTCGATTCTACGGTCTCCAACTTGACCCTCAGAAAAAATTCGTAACAAGTTAAGGGGGTCTGACAAAAACTCCTGCTCGTTTAATATTCCTACTTTTTTTTCTTTAACCTGCATACCGCCAGTTAGTAATTTCCGGCGACTAAAGCGAGAAGGCGGTCTAATTTCTTCTTCAAAGTGTTGTAAAAACAATGAAGATAAGTCATCTATGCGACGGACATTTAAAAAATAATTTTTCAAAAAACGTTCGACTGCACTAGATTTACTTGTGTCCCGATAACGGAACCGACTTGCTAATTCCGCCTGATAACCAAAGACTAATCTGTCATTCTCGCGACCGGACAGAAAATGCAATCCAGACCTAACTCGCCATAAAAATTCTCGACCACCAACAAAACCCTCAAACTCTTTTTCATCGACTGGCCCCTTGTTAGTCAGTTCACGTGCAGTCGCAACTCCGTACCACGCCATAGCCAGCCAAAATATAGTACTCACATCTCTAAGGCCACCCTGCCCGTTTTTACAATCAGGCTCCATAACAAAGGCAGTACCGCCTTGCGCTTGTCGCCTCACCTTGCACTCCTCTATCTTTTCTATGCAGAAAGCTAACCGACGTTTTTTATTCCAATATTGAGGATTAATACTCGTATTTAACTGTTGATATAATCGACCTGAGCCACTAACAAGTCGACTCTCCATCAAAGCAGTCTGAGCATGATGATTAGATGCAGCAAACGCCTTAGTCTGTTTTGGAGTACGTACTGCATGACCTAGTTGAGTGCCGCTATCCCAAAGTAATTGAGTGAATACTCGAATACTTTCATTCAGGGCAAGATTCTTGCCCTCGGGTACCAAAAATAATATGTCCCAGTCAGAATAAGGGCAAAGCTCGGCTCTACCGTAACCACCAACCGCAACAATGTCGACATTAGCTCCAGTATTTCCAGCCACATGCTGCCAAAACTCAGATATAAATTCGTCAACCGCTTGGCTTAGATATTTAACAATAGACCGCCCCCCTTGGCGGGCGTATAGCCTTTTTTCAGCAAAGTCCAATATCTCTGATCGCCCTGCTTTAACGGTCTCTAACAAATTTTTACTTTCGAAATCTTTAGGCATTGGGTTAGTCTAGCACCGTTAAGTACCTCCTTAACATCGTACATATGTAAACTTTTTACTTGTCAGAAACCGTAATCAAAAAAAACACCAACCCGAAAACAGCTTTTACCAAGAGTTACGCAGCTCTCTTAATTTTAGAAAAACTTCTTTTCCGGTGAGCTTCTCAGGTAAGTTGGGAAATCGTTGCCTTAACATTTCTTTTACCGTGTCACTGTGTAATCGAAAAAAAGTATTGATCTCCTTCTCTAATCCCAAAGTTGAGACCAATGGCTGACTCGTATCTTGATTTTTAACACTATCGAGAAGTTTTAGGGCTTTAACGTTATCGGGCTCTCGGTCGAGAGTGAATTCTAAATTGTTAGCTATGTAATCATGGCCTGGATAAATCAAAGTTACGTTCGGAAGGTTAGCGAGTTGGTTTACAAAAGTATCATACATTTCCTCGGGATGACCTCCGTTGTGACAATTACCAGCACCAGCATTAAACAAGGTATCGCCGCAAAAAAGTGCAGGCTGGTCTGTATGAGAAAGTAAACAAATATGGCTCATCGTATGGCCTGGAGTGTCCAGAGCCTCAAGCTCAACGCTCGTTCCAATTTTGACTACATCACCGACTCCAAGCCCTCGATCAACCCCATCTATTCGGGCGTTAGAATGAGCCAGTAATTTGGCCTTTGTAGCTTTTATAACAGCCTCGTTACCACCGGTATGATCAAAATGTTCATGCGTATTCAAAATCTGAGTGATTTGCCAACCATTTCTTTTGGAAACCGCCAGACATTTTTCATGGTCGAGAGGATCCACCGCTAACGCTTCACCACTGTCCTCACAAACAATTAAGTAATTAAAGTTGCGGTACGCATTCCCAGTCCAAATCTGCTCCACGTGCATAACTTATCCTACAGTCATCCAAAAATACTATACAACAGTATATCCTTATATAATATTTGCTTGCTAATATTACGATAACGTAAAAAATAACAACTATTAATATCAATACAATCCATTAGAAAATATCGGGCAACTCGAGAGATGAATGCTGGAATCAAATTACCAGGTACTCCCATACCGTCGCAAATGTGGCGCGGTTACGAAGGGAATTCCATAGCTGGAGACACTTGGGGGAATCCCACCTCCCAGCTAGTTATGCTGCTTCATGGCGGGGGACAGACTCGTCATGCTTGGAAAGGTACAGGCGAAATGCTGGGAGCGCATGGGTACTACGCTGTAGCCATAGATGCGCGCGGCCATGGAGATTCGGACTGGTCTTCTGACGGAATATACAGCCAAGAAATCATGGCTTTGGACTTGTTGTCCGTCCTAAAGCAGCTAGATTGCTCGACCCCAGTATTAGTTGGTGCTTCTATGGGTGGAATTACTAGTCTCCTAGTCAGTGGCGAGTCTCAAAATCCCGAGGTCTTAACGAATTTCTTACCAAAAGGTTTAGTGATGGTGGATATAGCGCCTAAAACTGAGGCGAAAGGGGTAACACGTATTGGGGAATTTATGACTCACAAGCCGGAAGGATTTGACTCATTGGAGGAAGTGGCTGAATGGATCTCGGTCTATCAGCCTCATCGCAAAAAAAAATCAGATTTAAAAGGGCTATCGAAAAACTTAAGACTAAGCGAGAACGGAAAATATTGCTGGCACTGGGATCCCCGCTTTATGACTATGCGGAAGGACATTCAAAACAGAGAAGAGAGACTGAATAAGTGCGCTAAAGAGTTATCGGTACCAACGCTACTAGTCAGAGGCGGCCTCTCCGACATCTTAAGTGAGGAGGGTGCTAGAGAATTTTTGCAACAATGCGAGCATGCTAAATATGTAAATATCACCGATGCCGCGCATATGGTTGCCGGTGACCGAAATGATATATTTGGCCAATCAGTTTTGAAATTTCTAAGTGAGCTGAATTAAGTTGAGGCTTGAGCTAAATTGAATGATGCGAGTTGACAACACTTTTAGGGGAAAATAATGAGCGAAAGACCAGAATCAGAAATGAACTCTACGGATTACGATGTTGTCATAGTTGGTGCCGGATTTGCCGGTCTCTATATGCTGTATCAAATGAAAAAAATAGGTTTGAATGCGCGAGTCTTTGAAGGCGGCGATAATGTTGGAGGGACTTGGTTCTGGAATCGATATCCGGGTGCACGGTGTGACGTCCCTTCAATGCAATACTCTTATCAATTTGACGCAGAACTGCAACAAGAATGGAAATGGCCCGAAAGATATTCAGCGCAACCTGATATCCTGAAATACATTGAGCATGTGGCTAACAAGTTTAATCTGAAAAAGGATATCGAGTTTAACTCGTGGATTACTGCAGCCGAGTATATGGCGGAAAAAAAAGCTTGGCGAGTTAAAACTGAGACTCAGTCCGTAACAAGTAGATTCTGTGTCATGGCTACAGGCTGTTTGTCGGCAGCAAATACACCTAATTTCTCAGGATTAGAAAAGTATTCCGGAAAATTACTTCACACAGGAAAATGGCCCAAAGAAAATATTGATTTTACCGGGAAAACTGTCGGTATTATCGGTACTGGCTCTTCTGCGATCCAATCAATTCCATTGATAGCAAAAGAAGCTAAACACCTGTACGTTTTTCAACGTACCCCCAATTATTCGGTGCCAGCCGCAAATGCACCCACTAACGTAGAGGAAGAAAAAGATATTAAATCTCGATATGCTGAATTCCGCGCGGAATGTGCTAGTCGTGTAACTGGATATGAAATGCATCTCAACGAGAAGTCCGCACTCAGCGTTGACGCAACCGAACTCAAAAGCGAATATGAGCGACGCTGGGCTAACGGTGGACTAATGTTCCTCGGTGGGTTCGCTGACATTTTGACGGATCCAGCAGCTAATGAGACAGCCGCTCAGTTCATCCGAGAAAAAATCTCCACTATAGTTTCCGACCCAGCGATCGCGAAAATCTTAATGCCGGAGCATAAAGTAGGGTGTAAGCGGCTGTGTGCGGATACTGGGTATTACGAGACTTTCAATCGCAGTAATGTATCATTAATTGACGTGTCCTCTGATCCAATAAAAGAAATAACCAAGCGCGGTCTCATGACTCGGGACAGTAAGTTTGAATTTGATAACCTTGTGATGGCAACCGGTTTCGATGCAATGACAGGCGCTGTAACCAAAATCGATATCGCTGGAATCGGCGGAATTACCTTAAAGGAGCAATGGGCCGAAGAGCCTACCGCTTATCTTGGATTAAGCACTCATAATTTCCCGAACTTTTTTACCGTAACGGGGCCTGGTAGTCCTTCAGTTCTAACGAACATGATCCCTTCAATCGAGCAGCATGTAGACTGGATCGCAAACTGTATTACTTGGCTCGATCAAAATGGCTATAAAAGTATAGAGGCGGATGCTAACGCAGAAAGTGCTTGGGCAAAACATGTGAATGAGGTGGCAGATGCGACTATATTTCCGACATGTAATTCCTGGTACCTAGGAGCTAATATTCCCGGGAAGACAAGAACTTTTCTGCCTTACTTAGGCTTCCCTGCTTATGTTCAGAAATGTAATAGCGTCGTCAAAAATAACTACGAAGGTTTTCATCTTTCTTAACTGATGGAGCTGCTAACAATCGAGAGTATTAGCCCTTTCCCACTCTGACAGTTGACTCGAATAATCGTTCCATTCCATCATCTTCAATTTCACATAAGACTGAACAGTACTATCACCCCAAGCGGACTTAATTATTTCATTTTTCTCTAGTAGACGAAGCGCATCTAATAAGTTCAACGGTAACCTCGGAACATTGCCTGCCTTATGACCCTCAGTGTACATATTAATGTGAAGCGGCTCTCCTGGATTTCTCTTCTTTGCGACTCCCTCTAACCCAGCAGCTAAGATCGCGGCCTGTCCAAGATAAGGGTTTACCGCGCCATCCATCAACCTAATCTCAAAACGCCCTGCTTCCGGTACCCGAACCATATGAGTTCGATTGTTGCCAGAATAAGTGACCGCATTCGGTGACCATGTCGCACCAGATGATGTGACGGGCGCATTTATTCGCTTATAACTATTGACGGTTGGGTTAAAGATGGCGCACAAACCAACGGCGCTATTCATTACACCCCCTAAAAAGTTATATGCCAGTTTGGATATCCCTAAATTATCTCTCTTATTCAAAAATAGGTTCTTTTTACCAGTTTTATCCCAAATAGATACGTGGGTATGACAACCATTACCAGTCAGGTGGGCAAACGGTTTTGGCATAAAAGTCGCTCTGAAACCATGCTTCTCCGCCACCGTTTTTACCATGTACTTAAAGAAAACATGCCGATCCGCCGTCTTCAGCGCATCATCATAATCCCAATTCATTTCAAATTGCCCGTTAGCATCTTCGTGATCATTTTGATACGGCCCCCAGCCCAATTCGAGCATGTAATCACATATTTCTTTGATTACAGGGAACCGTCTCATCAACGCTTGTTGATCATAACAAGGTTTGGATTGTGTATCTTTATCATCCGATAGCTCGGATCCATCAAGGCTAGTTAAAAAATACTCGCACTCAACGCCGGTCTTCATTCTGTAACCTTTTCCCATCGACGCGCGTAATTGCTTCTTCAGGATCACTCTGGGCGACGCTTCTACCTCTTTCCCATCCATCCAAAGATCCGAAGCCAGCCAGGCTACTTCCTTGTTCCAAGGCAGTTGAATCAGACTACTGGCATCTGGCTTACCGAACATATCTGGATCCGCAGGCGTCATATCCAACCAGGCTGCAAAGCCAGCAAAACCAGCCCCGTCCTTGTGCATTCCATCTATCGCACGCGTTGGCACTAGTTTAGAGCGAAGATGTCCGAAAAGATCGACAAAACTCACCAAAAAATATTTAATTTTTTTAGCTTTAGCTATTGCGCTCAAACTTGATGCCATCAGTAACTCCAATTGAAAAGTCAGAAACTATTTTTTCCAGGAATCCAGTCGGTTCCAGCCAAAGGCACTCCTGCCATCGCCGACGCTTCTATAGTTAGTGCGACCAGGTCTTCGGGCTCTAAATTATGAACATGACTCTTTCCGTTAGCTCTCGCGAGAGTCTGCGTTTCTAAGGTCAAAACATTAAGATAATTAGCCAAACGCCTACCACCAAGTACCGGATCGAACCGCGCTGCCAGCTCCTCATCTTGAGTAGAAATCCCACTAGGATCTAAACCCTCGTGCCAGTCATCATAAAATCCTGCAGAAGAGCCTAATTCGTTATAATCCGACTCAAATTGAGGGCTATTGTCCCCTAATGCAATAAGTGCCGCCACTCCCACCGACACTGCATCGGCTCCCATAGCGAGCGCTTTCGCTACGTCTGCACCACTCCTTATACCTCCCGACACGACCAATTGCACTTTTCTATGCATATCTAATTCCTGAAGCGCTTCCACAGCCTGTCTTAGGGCGGGTAAAGTCGGGATACCCACGTGCTCGATAAAAACGTCCTGAGTTGCCGCAGTGCCTCCTTGCATACCATCTAAAACTACAACATCTGCGCCGGCCTTCACAGCTAACGCTGTGTCATAGTACGTTCGCGCGGCTCCAATTTTTATATAAATTGGTTTTTCCCAATTTGTAATTTCACGTAGCTCTTGAATTTTAATAGCTAAGTCATCGGGCCCGGTCCAATCTGGATGTCGACAGGCACTACGTTGATCAATGCCCTCAGGTAGATCGCGCATACCCGCAACACGCTCACTGATCTTTTGTCCAAGAAGCATACCACCACCGCCAGGTTTCGCGCCCTGACCTACAACCACCTCTATTGCATCAGCTCTCCTCAAATCGTCAGGATTCATGCCATATCGCGACGGTAACAATTGATACACTAGAATATCAGAGTTTTCTCGCTCCTCAGGGGTCATTCCTCCGTCTCCAGTTGTCGTGCTAGTTCCAGCTGCGCTAGCCCCTCTACCAAGAGCCTCTTTAGCAGGTCCGGAGAGCGCACCAAAACTCATACCAGCGACCGTGATGGGGATCTTTAACTCAATAGGCTTCGAGGCAAATCGGGTACCAAGCGTTACACTAGTCGTGCACTTTTCTCTATATCCTTCCAAAGGATAACGAGACATACTGGCACCTAAAAATAACAGATCATCAAAGTTTGGGACTTTTCGTTTAGCTCCCCAGCCACGGATATCATAAATCCCAGTCTCCGCAGCGCGCTGGATCTCCGCGATGACTTCTCGTGGGTATGTCGCTGACTCCCTCAGCCTACTCCGAAGCTCATGCTGTCGAGATAACTTATCGTCACTGTTTTTTTTAGTAGGCATCCGCATTATCCACGTCAAAGTTATAAAGATTTCTAGCTGAACCAAAACGACGAAATTCAGAAGCATCCGCACCGGTGACTCCGGATCTCTCTAATAATCCATCTATCTCACGTTTATGCTCGTCCCGCAACGCTTTTTCAACACAATCGGTGCCAAGACTGGCCACGTTTCCTCTCACGTATAGCCTCGCCTCATAAAGAGAATCTCCGAGCGCATCGCCTGCATCTCCACACACCACCATAGTCCCTGACTGAGCCATAAAAGCACTCATATGTCCCACAGATCCTTTGACTATAATATTCGCACCTTTCAAAGAGATGCCACATCGAGAACTTGAGTCTCCCTGCACAACCAGCAATCCACCGTGAGCACTGGCCCCAGCATAGTGCGAAACATTTCCACTAACCACAACCCTACCAGACATCATATTTTCGGCCACAGCGGGACCAGCATTGCCAAGCACAGTAATGTGCGCTTTTTGATTCATACCAGCACAGTAGTATCCAACGTGTCCTTCAATATCAACCGATATATTAGAAGTCATCCCCACCGCTAATGCATGGGCACCTTTTGGGTTCAACACTCTAACTGAAACATCAGTATCTTCGATACCTGCGGCGTTTAGCTTTTGGTTAAGTTCTCTAGTTGTACCCGCAGCAAGATCGTAATTAAAATCCATTTCAATGACTCCAGCTGTATACTTGGCCCGGGTTCGGTTCCCACGCTGGAGCATTGTTCGCATTTGGAAGCAGCGCGATAGCTCGGTATTCCGAGGCCATCGCCACCCAATCATCCGTCTCGCTTATAACAGCAGGCTTACATGCGATGGGATCTCTCATAACCGCAAAACCATCGCGCGTTCCGACAGCAAAGGTATAGAAACCGTCTAAATCAGAAAGTGCTCTATCAAGAGCTTCATCGATACTGTCTCCTTCCCTCAGCCTCCAAGTCAAGTAACCAGCTGCAACCTCGCTATCGTTATCGCTGGAAAAATTTATTCCCTTCTTTTGCAACTCGGTTCTCAGCCGATTGTGGTTAGACAAAGACCCATTGTGCACCAAGCAGACGTCATCACCAGTGGAAAATGGGTGAGAATGGGCAGTAGTAATTGCACTTTCCGTCGCCATTCTGGTATGTCCTAAAGCGTGAGAACCAGACATAGAAGCTATAGAAAATTCTTCAATGACTTTATTAGGCAACCCTTTCTCTTTATAAATCTCGATGGATCTTCCGGCACTTAACACCGTTAATTCAGGGTACTCAGTTCTTAACCAGGTCGTAACACTATTAATTTCAGAGGAAACGGTAATAAGTAAATGGCGTGAACCTAAATCCTCAACAGAAGACTCGCTAAAGACAGAGCTCAGCTTATCTGCCAATATAGTACTATCAAGTAGATCCGTTGCGAGCACCACAATCTTTACATGCCCGTCACTCAATACGTTATGGTACATTGCACATCCGGCACTATCAGGTCCGCGATCGGTCATCTCTTCTAACATTTTGGAAAAATGAAACCCTAACTCATTTTCAAAAGATTTTGTTTTCGCGAAAAGTCCGACTATGCCGCACATAATACTGTCCTTTATCAAAACTTCGTCATTATCGACGATACAATTATTTATATTTGAGCAAACACATACCTGAAATCAAGCGACAAACTTTCCTCACCGCTCGAATTAAAATTCGACCTGACTACCCATGCAGGGCTCATAGATTTACCTAGAATAATATCACAGAGATTTAAGCGTGACGCTCTCTATTTTTTCTTGCAGTTAAACGATAGTGCTCCCGCCATCTATCACAAAATTTTGCCCAGTCGTAAAACTGCTGGCTTGCGAGGCAAGATATACAGCGATCCCTGCCAACTCACGAGGTTCTCCTATCCTCCTCAGGGGGTCATTCTCAGTCCGTTCAGCTAATGTCTTGGGATCCTCCCACAACGCCCTGGCAAAATCTGTCCTGATCAATCCCGGAGATATCGCATTTACTCGCACGTTATCACAGCCATTTTCTAACGCCAAATTTCTTACCAACTGAAGGTCAGCAGCCTTTGATATACAATAAGCCCCTAGCTTATCATGACCTCTTAAGCCGCCTATTGAAGAAACTATAATTATTGACCCATTCTTTTTATGCCGCATTTCTGGAAGGACTAACTGGGCAAGCCAATGATTTGACATGATATTCACATTCAATATCTTTTGAAAAGCTGAGTCGGGTAAATCGCTCATAGGACCATAAGCGGGATTGACCGCAGCGTTGCATACAAGAATATCTATACTCCCGAGTTTATCAACCGTCTCGTCTACAAGCTTTTGAATTTCTTCCTTATTACTGATATTCGCAGGTATTGAAACTGCGCTGCCCGGTCTCGCACTTAATTCATCGTTGATTTGCTCTGCAACGAGCTCACATTTATCTCTTTTACGGCTAGAAATTACTACGCTTGCTCCGTGACGCGCCATTTCCTCGGCAATTGCAAGCCCAATACCTTTTGTCGATCCTGTGATTAGAGCAACTTTTCCTGAAAGATCAAATATTGAATTAGTACTCATTTAGAACCTCGGCCTAATTGTTTAAAAAAATTGACAAAAAATTCATCATTGCGCAGGACACCCTTTCGAGTGATACGACCGTACGACCTTAACTGGCTAGACACCTGGCTTCGCGGTGTACTTATACAAATCCTTCCAGTAGTGTTCTAAGACTTTATCATCAGCAAGATCCATATTTTCCATCTCTGGATCACTAACATTTAGTATTCCTTTGCGAATTAATGTCTGCGCATACGGACCTCTATTAATTAATTTAACCGGCCCTCTTTTGTTCGCTTTAGTTTCACGCAAAGAACTAGTCGCAGGCTCATCCACTTCAAAACTTTCTCGATCCATAATAACGCCATAATCGCGCTCGGCACTTTCAAACGAAACTAGCTTGCGAACAACATCAAGTCTTACCGCTTCTATATCTCGTTCTAAAGGATCACCCCAGCCACCACCACCTGGGGTGACTAGGCGAATGAGATCGTTAGCCTTAACAGGTACGGCGTCACGACTAAAAAAAACATGTTCTTCTGTTTCAGTTTCTGGGTTTTTTATGGATCCACCAGGCTGGCCAGACAACCCTCCTTTTATACCAATCGATGCGAAAGCAGTCCTTTCCGTAACAGTTGTATAATGCCCATCTACTAAAGATCTTATTTCCTTCACGTAGCCTAATCCGCCCCGATATTTGCCTGGACCACCCGAGTCCATTGCTAAACCAACCTTCTCCACCTTAACTGGGAACCTTTGCTCAATGAATTCTGCTGGCAGATTTTTCGAGTATGGGACGAGGTCAACCGCATCCGTGCCATCTCCCTGCGGCCGCGCGCCCGAGCCCGCACCAAAGATCTCTCTCATAAGGAATAAATTTCCATCCAAATCCTGACCATACATACCGTAAATCTGTATACACTGCATGTCGGCCACAACTTCGCCATCGAATGCCTTTGCTAACGCAACTGTGTACGCACTTATCATACGCAACATGCATGTCATCCGTGATACTACTGGCGCAGGGAATTCGGAGCTTAATATAGTGCGCTTGGGTATACGACATCGAAATACATCTGTTACACCTTCGTTAATTATGATGCCCGGTATCTGTGCCTTAAAAAAGGCTCCGAGCCATTTAGAATAGTGTCTACCATCCAATGGCCAGTTAATAGGGCCTTTAGCCTGAGGGCTCGTGCCCTCAAAATCCAATATCATTTTCTCCTTATACTTACGCATAGTGAGCTGAAGCTTGATGGGCTCCTCTAATGTCAGTCCATCGTTTTCTATGAAATCCTCTCCAACAAACTCACCCTCTGGGAAAAATGGTAAACCTTTTTCTTTCACTACCTCGGCGCAACGATCGATGATTTCATAGAATGCGCCTTCGACTTTATCAACTCCGAAACGATCACATAGCTCAACTACACGTCTTCTTACAATTTCGTTAGCGCCTACGAACGCATCGATGTCACCTCTCAGATCCTCTGGAAAGCGGGAATTTCTGAGCAATACATCATACAAACCATCATTCAAAAGACCTTTTGAATACAATTTCACAGGTGGGCACATCGTGCCTTCCTCAAAAATACTCTCAGAGGTATTTGGCCATGATCCTGCCATGCGCCCGCCTACATCACTCACATGTCCAAAAATCTGCGCAAAACCAATCAGCCTTTGTTCAACAAATATAGGAGTCACAATACAATAGTCCGGGAGGTGTCCTATTGTACCGGCAGATTCATACACATCATTATAAATAAAAACATCTCCCTCCCTTATCTCACTTAAGGAAAACTTCATCCTTATAGGGTCAGCAGTAGCGGCCCACGATACTCTCGAAACTGAAAGACAATCCAAAGTACACAGGGATGCCCTGTAGTCATGCTGCTCCCGAATAATCGTCGACCGAGCTGTTCGCTCGACGGCAGCCTCTGCCTCCATTACAGCAGCTTCAATACCTCCATCAACAATGTCTACTAGGATAGGGTCAAGTGTTTTTCTGATATCAGTGATCCGGTTAATATAAGCCTCATCCTGTTCAACCAGACCGTATCTGAACGGAGCATAATCGGCGAAGGCAGTTTCCTCGTTTTCTTTATCTATATAAGACTGAGAAAAATTTTGATCATTGCTCACGAGCTTATACTCCCGCAACACGCTATAAAATTTTGATTATCATCCAGCATCATCGACTCCCAAGACTAAACACCCCCATTCATCTACTCGAGCAGTCCAACCTGGGTTTAATACCGTCGTCGAGTCGTACTGTTCAATAATAGCTGGGCCTTCAATTTCATTGCCAGCACTTAGTCGTTCTCTCACATAGATAGGGCAATCAACTTTTCCAGACGTCTGCGGAAAATACACCGATGCAGTACCTCGTTTTGCCGAAGCAGCATCTTTGCCGGTCAATTTCAGCTTAGGGATTTTAGGTCTTTGTAAGAGGCCTAGACCGGTCACCCCAACATTAACGATTTCAACAAGTTCCCTACCTTCATAAGAGTAGCCGTAAAGATCCTGATGAGCCGAGTGGAATCCGCTTATCGCGACACGCATACACTCGTCAGTAGAGTTAAACTCCATAACAATAGGCAATCTGACCTCGTAAGCTTGTCCACCGTAACGCATGTCAACGAAATACTTGAGCTGAATTCTACTGGATTCAAAACCTTCATTACTCAAGCTAGTTATAACTCTTTCTTCTAACTCGGAGAAATGAGTTTCAATCTCTTTAAAATTAAGCGTGTCTTCTCTTTGAAC
Organism: uncultured Gammaproteobacteria bacterium; assembly: GCA_938075585.1. GTDB lineage: Bacteria > Pseudomonadota > Gammaproteobacteria > UBA4457. The sequence continues at coordinate 24,773 of CALJHG010000028.1, forward strand.
TGACGTGTGCACCGCATCGATTCGCACATCAGTCAATAATAGCCCATAGGCAGAAGTGACGCCCGGACTAGGTGGGATAATAACTGTTTTCATTCCAAGCCAATCTGCCAGATAGCACGCATGAAGCGGACCCGCTCCTCCGAAAGCGACGAGCGCATAGTCCCTTGGATCTCTCCCTCGCTTTACCGAGACAGTTCTTATTCCGGCGGCCATATTTTCAATAGCAATCCTTAAGATCCCGTCTGCTGCATCTGTGGACTCTAATCCAAGCGGCGCCGCAATTTTATTTATAACCGATTGCGCTTTTTCATAATCTAGATCAACATCACCCCCTGCTAGTGACGTCGTCAAACGTCCTAAAACTGCATTAGCGTCGGTTACGGTAGCCTCCTCACCACCGCGACTATAACAAGCTGGCCCTGGCATTGCTCCAGCACTTTCTGGTCCCACTTTTAAACTACGTCCACCTGCGAGCCAGGCGATGGAGCCTCCCCCAGCACCGACAGTATGCATATCTATCATGGGCGTTTTGACGTCGTATATATCGACGCGTCCCTCGGTCAACATACGCGGCTGTCCTTCTTCCACAAGACAAATATCAGCAGATGTTCCACCAACATCAAAACATATCAAATCTTTGTAACCGCTTAAACCACCGAAATGACATGCGGCTATTACCCCCGCGGCTGGGCCAGATAGTGCTGCAGTAATCGGTTGACGAGAAATCTCCTCAGCTTGCGCTAAGCCTCCGCTCGAACGCATGATATAAAATGGTGCAGTAATCTTTTTATTACTTAATTCTCGCGCAAGCTTTTCATGATAATTTGAAAGGAGCGGCATTAAAGCGGTATTTAAGCACGTGGTATTAGTTCTTTCGTACTCTCTATACTCTCGCAAAATATCGGATGAAATGGATATAAAACAGTCGGGATATACTTCTTGAATAAACGATCTAACTTGTTGTTCGTGCGACGGATCACGATAAGAATGTAATAAAGAAACTGCAATCGCAGTGACTCCGAGTCCTTTGAACTCATTAGCAAGTATATGCACCTCGTCCCTGTCGATTGGCGTCATTTCCTCGCCATCAACGGCTACTCTGCCTGAGACTTCTCGCACCAGCTCTAAAGGCACAACACGTTCGGGTTTAACCCACCAAGTGATATCTCCAAATTCGCCTGGCACTGTTTGTCTCGCTACCTCTAAAGCCTCCCGGTAACCTATAGTTGTAATCAAACCGATCTGAGAGTACCGTCGCTGCAAAATTGCATTAGTCGCTACAGTCGTGCCATGAAAAACAGCACCTACATCCGTGGGTAGGACATCCCCAACGTCGGTAATATGATCAATGCCAGAGATAAAACCCCGAGAAGGATCATCTGGCGTACTTGGCACTTTAGTCAAGTAGACTTCGCCCGATTCTTCTTCCAGAGCAACCACATCCGTAAATGTTCCACCAATATCAACCGCCAGACGCCAAGCCAAAACACTCTCTCCCCAAATTATTTAGAAAACGTCTACCATTCCTTGATAGGCTGAAACAATGACTACGCATTAGTTACTGTGATGATGCCAAGAACTATGAATATCCGCAAATTTTTTGGTCATAGATAAATAAACTATTGAAGATTAGCTCTATTCAAATCTAAAATCATTGTTCATAACTTCACTATGCAAGGCAAAAACCTTATGTCAGACTGGTTTACTAAGAGAACTCTAGGACAAGTCACGGCTTCCGCCGCTGTAAAGTGGGGCGACCGCGAGGCACTTGTATTCGAAGAAAAACGATGGAATTGGCGAGAATTTGAAGAAGAAGTTTGTCGGGCAGCTCGCAGTTTGATAGCAGCTGGGGTCTCTCCTGGTGAAAAAGTCGCGGTATGGATGAATAACAAGCCAGACTGGCTATTCTTGATGTTTGCGATAGCAAAAATAGGTGGGGTCCTAGTCCCTTTAAACACGCGCTACAGAACAGAAGACATTAAATATGTGCTTGCTCAGTCAAACACTGGAACGTTGATTTCCGATGATCAATCTGGGCCGGTAAGCTATTTAGAATTAATTCGAGATGTAATCCCCGACTCAGCTAAATTACAAGAACCCGACACGCGGGTTTCTCGTTTTCCTGATATGAGGCGAATTATTTTTGTCGGAGAACAGACGCTACCAGGTACTCAACTTTGGTCCACAATTTTATTGAAAGCTGATGAGACGCCGATCGAGATATTGCGTGATCGGGAGAGACAAGTAAACCCAGATGATCTGCTTCTGATCGGTTATACATCTGGTACCACCGGCGATCCCAAAGGCGTAATGCATAGCCATATTAATATTCGAAATTGTCTAGAGCGTGCAGCTATCCTAGGGATCTCTTTCAATGATGTGCATATCAACTATCTCCCCATGTTTCACATATACGCATTATCTGAAATTATGATGATCAGCGCGCTCACTGGAGCCAAACAAGTTTTGATGGGGAACTTTGATGCGGAATCTGCGCTCGCGCTTATAGAGACAGAAAAAGTAACATTAGCTCACGGATTTGATACGCACTGGAAAGATCTTCTAGACGCACAAAAACGCTCTGAAAGAGACACTTCTTCGTTGCGCTTGGGCACATTACCCGCAGGGACTGAAGCTACCATTCCGATAGCTGAATTAGTACAGGATACTTTTTGTCCTACCGTGTCCGGTTTCGGAATGACCGAGACATGGGCGTTTGCTGCCGTATCGTTTCCGACGGATACGCGCGAGCAACGGATTTATGCTTCTGGCTACCCCATGACAGATATCCAATTTAAAGTAGCGGACCCTCAGAGCGAGGAACCCGTAGCTGATGACGAAATTGGAGAACTCATGGTGAAGGGCTACACACTAATGCAGGGCTATTATGAAAAACCTGAGATCACCAAAAAGAGCTATGGAAGCGATGGGTGGTTTAAAACTGGAGATACAGCCAAACTAAGATCTGACGGTCGCCTTGTATTCCTGGGGCGATACAAAGATATGCTCAAAGTTGGAGGCGAGAATGTATCACCGGCAGAAGTTGAATCTCACCTCATGAAAATGGAAGGTTTAAACGCTGTATCCGTAGTGGGCTATCCAGATGAACGTCTCCACGAAGTAGGGGTAGCGTTTGTGATCCGGTCGGATAATAGTCCGTTGCTTGAAGGCCACATCGCGAAGCATTTAAAAGGGAAACTTGCTAGCTTTAAAATCCCAAAGCACGTCATTTTTGTTGACGAATTTCCTATGACCTCTTCAGGTAAAGTACAGAAAGTTAAATTAAGGTCTCTGGCGCGTAGCATTCTTGACTGAAGCTAAACATGATAATTCGCTATGCCTAACTCGTTGGGAAATTATGGCACGGAGCTTGCGAAATTGGATAATAAGTCTCATATCAGAGTAATGAAAAGGCTCCCATACTGATCCACCTCAGCGTTCCAGTTTGGAGGAATAATTATCGTCGTATCATCTTGCTCTATTACAGCCGGTCCCGCGATATTAGCACCTATGATAAGGCTTTTTCTGTTATAGATGGGCGCGTCTAAGGGCTCTTCCAAAGAAAGAAATGCTACCTTACGACGACTTACTACTGGCTCGGATCCATCGCAATGGTAAGCAGGAAGACTTACTATTCTTTCGTCACGATTAGATATTAAGGAAATACGGAGATTAACGATCTCTACTGCTTCTTTATCACGCCAAACCCGACCCGTCATTTCCTCAAACTGAGAATGAAATGCATCAAATGTACCGTCGATAAGCTCTTCAACCTTCATCTCTGAGCTATTGGTGCACGCGACTGTAAACTCGTGCGTCATTCCTTTGTACCGTAAATCAAACTTTCGATGCAACTGACAGCTTTCCAAAGGAATATGATGTTGAATTGCCCACTCTTTCGCGCGCTCAATCAGGTTAGAAAATCCGTGTGAAATTTTTGAGAAAGAAATATTTGAATCTAGCACTCCCACTGTCTGAGAAAAGTCTTGCTCTATATCTGCAACGTACACACCCCAGGCTGCTGTGATACCCGGATCCAACGGTATAAAAACCGACGACATTCCCAGCAGTTCCGCGACTTCTGCAGCGTGCATTGGTCCCGCGCCCCCCATACCACATAAAACATAGTCTGATGGGTCGTACCCTTTAAGTACAGATACGCGCCTTATTGCCCCACACATGTTATGACTCGCTAACCGAAGAACGTCTTTCGCAGCCTGCATTGCATCTAAATTTCGCTTCTTACCTAACTTTTCAAGAGCATCAAAAGCCGCCTGCTTATCTAAAGATAATTTACCACCCAAAAGTGACGAGGGGATCCTACCTAACACTAAATTAGCGTCAGTCAAAGTAGGTTGAACGCCCCCCCTGGCGTAGCAAACGGGACCTGGTAGGGCACCTGCGCTCTCAGGACCTACGTGCCATCTTTTATCTTGCGCCATAAACGCTAACGAACCTCCGCCCGCACCTATAGACAGAACGTCAAGCGAAGATAATTTCAGCGAAAAATTTGCAATATCACTGACAGATTTTTTCTGAATAACACCTTCCGTGATAAGTGCGACATCTGTAGAAGTTCCGCCAACGTCAAAAGTGATTGCGTTGGTAATACCACACTGCTGACTAATCCAATTCATGCCAATTACTGCAGCGACTGGCCCTGACATAGTCGACGCTAACGGATTTTCTATTGCTGAACGTGCAGGAGTGACGCCCCCGTTTGATTGCATCAGCCAAAGATCTGACAATTCAGCAAGATCATTATCAGGGAAAAAACACAAATGCCGGTCCATTATCGGTCGTAATAATGAAGTTAACGCGGCGCTCAAAGTTCTTTCATACTCACGCGACTCACTCAAAACATCACTAGACACCGTTATGTCAAAATCTTGAGAAACTTCTCTTATCATCTCTCGAACTTTTTGTTCGTGTTCCGGATGCGCATAGCTGTGTAATAGCGAAATCACAATAGAGTTGACACCTAACTGTTTGAATTCGTCGACAAGGTGAGACACCTCTTTAGTATTCACTTGGTTTATTTCTATCCCGCTGTGATCAATACGCGCGTCAATTTCTCGCACATACTCTAATGGGATTAATCTTCTAGGAAGTTGATTACCGGGTTCGACTCCTACAGAGGCGGGCAAACGTGCTGTTTCCAATAAATCTCTGAATCCTTTATTAACAATTAGCCCAACATTTTGTAATTCACCAGTCAGTACCGCATTGACCATTGCAGTCGTACTATAGAGAAAAGTCGTCACTCTCCCGTCAGCTCTCTTTAAAAATTGTTTGAGATTGTCTGGTTCGAGGTTGGATATTTTATACGGATTAATTGTCCCATCTGTACGCACACGTAAAATATCAGTAAAAGTCCCACCGACATCCATGCTAATCAAATTTTCTACTTGCGCCATAGTTTATTGATCTTATCTTAAATTAGATTTCCGGCCACAAATGTGCCCATGGTTTGGCTTCTTCTAATTGCCCTGCTAGCCGCAGAATAGTAGCCTCATCGGCATATGCTCCAATAAGTTGCACGCCTATCGGCAACCCTATTGCATTACGGCATAACGGTAGTGAAATAGCGGGTTGTCCTGTTACATTGGCAAATGATGTAAACCTAGGAAATTGCTCCAATCTCTCGGTCGCCTGCCTAGGATGGGCTGGATCATACTTAAAGTGACCGAGTAAAGGAGGTGGCTCAGTTAATGTAGGAGTCAACCAGACATCATACTCTTCAAAAAATGGCGCCACCTCTCTTCCAAACTGGTGCATATCGTGTATCGCCAGCAGCAGATCAGATGGCCTACGCTCTTGATCCAGTGCAAACATTTTCCATGTATGCTTTTCAAAATATTTCTCTTCCGCTTTTCGCCCAGTCCTTCTCTCCCAATCGCGAATCATCCACGCGACCATCGCTAGCCAGATAGTGGTAAAAAAACTATTAAAATGATCAGCTGAAACTCTTGGTTTAGCTTCTTCTACCTCGTGTCCAAGTTCGCTACAAAGCAATGCAATCTCTTTAACTGCCGCGGAGCAATCAGGATGAACTGGTGTCGTAAGAACTGGTTGATCAGAGAATGCAATCTTTAACTTCCTTGGTCTTTTATTAACTTCCTCAAGAAACGACCCGTTTTGACCAGGAGCACCGAATGGTGCGCCGCGATCCGCACCTGATGTGACATCTAGCATTGCCGCGGTATCGGCTACCGTACGTGTAACAACGTGCTCGGATAACAGTCCTGCAGCACCAATTTCGCCATAATCGGGCCCCATAGGATTGCGTCCTCGCGTCCCTTTTAATCCTACGAGCCCGCAGGCAGAAGCCGGAACTCGCGTTGAGCCACCGCCATCGTTAGCATGCGCTACTGAAACCATTCCGGCAGCAACAGCCGCACCGGAACCACCCGAGGAACCACCCGGCGAGCGAGTTAAATCCCATGGGTTCCTAGTCGGCCCATACAATTCCGGTTCCGTAGTTGGCATAGAAGCGAACTCGGGCGAGTTCGTTCTGCCGCAGACAATAAATCCGGCAGACCTATAGCGACGCACTAACTCGGAGTCACGCGGCGAGAGGTAACCCTGAAGAAATCTAGAGCCTTCGGTCATGGGCGCCCCAGCATACTCAGCTAATACATCTTTTAGCAACATCGGGACCCCTGAGAATGCTTCGCTACCGCTCAGTCCATTTACCGCCTCTCGAGCAAGGTCAAACATGGGTAAAACTACAGCATTTATTTTAGGGTTAATCTTTTCAATCCGTCGAATTGACTCATCCAATAACTCGGCGGGAGAAATCTCTCCATCTTTGATCAGCTTGGCCTGATCAATCATTGACAGCCGTAAAACGTCTTTCATCACAACCTCCCCTTTAAACAATTAGCGTTCACCAGAAGACAAAATTCCCTCAGCCTCAAGCCGTGCTATTTCTTCCTCAGAATAATTCAAAAAGCCTTGTAAAATTTCTACATTATGCTGACCTAGAGTCGGAGCTACCAAATCCAATCGCTCAGGTTGATCAGAAAACCGTAGAGGAAAACCTGGAATTACAAGCTCCCCCATGATGGGGTCTTCTATCTGACGAACCATACCTCGTTCTTTAAAGTACGGATGATTGATAGCTTCAACAGGGTCAAGAACCGGGGCAGTAGGCACCCGATGCTCGTCTAAATGCTTGAGTATATCGTCATTACTTGAGAAAGTGTCCATCCATTCTTCAATAATTACAATTAACTCTTTTTGTCTTTTACCCCGTTCACTAGCCTCGCTATAACGTGGATCATTTTCTAATTCGGGCCTCCCTATAGCTTTGCAAACATTCTTCCATTGAGGCTGTAACGCCAGTATCACAATGTAGCCCGACGGACCTTTAAAAGTGCCGAAAGGCGCGATTAATTCGTGATGGGCACCTTGGCGATGAGGCCGAAATTCGCCATTGGTTAGACTATATCCTTGCAGTGAAACATCATGGTTATGAAACATCGCATCCACCATACTTATATCTAGCCACTGACCACGTCCTGTTCTCTCCCGATGAAATAAAGCGTATCCAATGGCCGAAAAAGCGTGCACTCCGCTACCGATATCGGCGATACCAATACCAACCGGTAAGGGAGGTCCGTCTCTTTCACCGTTCATATGCATCAGTCCGGAAAATGCCTGCGCTGCCCAATCAAATCCAGTTTTATGAGAAAGAACACTTTCTCGACCATAGGCAGAGACCGACGCCATGATCACGCCAGGATTTAACGCTTGTACATCACGCCAGCTTAGATTTTTTTTCTCCATAACACCTGGGCCGAAGTTTTCCACTACCACATCAACCTTTTTAATCAATTTACGAAGAATATCTATTGACTTGTCTTGCTTTAAATCCAGAGCGATACTTTTCTTACCTCGGTTTTGCTGAATAAAATAGCCACTTCTTCCATTGTCAGCTATCGGCAACCCACGCGAAGGATCGCCGTTAGGCGCAAACTCAACCTTGATTACCTCTGCGCCCATTTCAGCCATCAGCCGACCTATAGTTGGCCCAGCAAGATACTGCGTCAGATCTAGAACTTTTATTCCTTCAAGCATTAACATTTCTTAGTCTCCCTAGCCTTACCCTCATTCACGACCTAGTTCTGTCGTATCGATTAAAATAGTCACTCGCGGCGGCAACTACTTTTGGTGCCAGTAAAATAGTAGCGATAAGGTTAGGCACAATCATCATCGCGTAAAAAGTATCTATCATATTAATCGTCATCGCTGAATTCCATAATGCCGCAACTGGGATGAAAAGCAGATAAATATAGACAAATCTGCTGCCGCACACTTCCCCTAATAAATATCGTGCACACTTTATTGAATAGTAAGCGTACGTGGTCATCGTTGTTACGGCAAATAATGCAAAGGCAACCGACAAAATATTGGCTCCATATCCAGGTACAGAGGACTCGAATGCGTTCGCGGCCATAATAATACCTGTATCAGACTCACTCACTCCTAAGCCTGCCGTCAAGATAACTAAGGCGGTCAGAGTGCATATTAGATGCGTGTCAATAAACGGACCAAGCATGCCAACCAATCCTTCTCGTACTGGCTCAGATGTCTGTGCTGCGCCATGGGCCAGTGCTTCTGTCCCAACTCCAGCCTCGTTTGAAAACACCGCTCGTCTAACGCCCATCACTAAAACTTCTCGAAAAGTAACCCCAGCCGCGCCACCTATACCTGCTTCAGGAGTAAAAGCACCGTAAATAATCGATGCAAAAACAGTTGGAACTAACTCAATATTGTCAACGACTACCAACAAGCTGCCGACTATGTAAATAGCGCACATCAATGGTACTAGTGTGCCGGCTACTCTGCCGATCCTGACACTGCCTCCGGTTACAACTCCGCCTACAATTAACATCGCTATAATACCCGTCGCTAGCGGAGGAAATGACCATTGATTGTCTAGCAACTGTGCCAGTTGATTCGATTGAAAAACTCCCAAACAACCCACCATCCCGAATACCGCAAACAGCATCGCTAATGGCTTAAATTTTTGTCCTAAACCAACCTCTATGTAGTACATAGGACCACCTTGCATCACACCACGCGTATCTGCTTTTCGGTACATACACGACAAGGTACACGTGAAAAATTTAGTTGCCATACCGAGTAACCCCGCTATCCACATCCAAAAAACAGCCCCTGATCCTCCTGCGCTAATCGCTACCGCAACGCCTGCAATATTTCCCATCCCGATAGTGCCCGATAGCGCAGTACTAAGCGCACGAAAATGCGACACTTCGCCAGGTGCTAGCTCTGAATTAAATCGTCCGGCCAATAAAAGAAATGAATGACGCAAATGACGTAAAGGCGCAAACCGAATCAAATAGGCGAAATAGCAGCTAGCGGTCGCCATGATAATGACCAGAGGAAGGCCCCACACTAGATTAACAATTTTAGCCCAGAATATTTCCATAAGATTTTTAACTAACAAGTTTTCAATGCATGATAATAAAACATGAAGGTTAAACAATAAGATATTTGATATCTTTAAAATAGAAAATCATTTCTAAGGAGTTAAGAGTCTTGAACAGTAATAGTAGCACTCTACAACTAGGGCTTTTTATGCCAAATTGTTCGAACATGTCCGCTATCTCGACGTACCGCATAGTGGATGACGAATGGCCATATGAAACGAATAAAAAAATTGCATTAGCGGCCGAAGATGCCGGCTTCGATTTGCTTTTCCCGGTAAGTCGTTGGCGAGGGTTTGGAGGTGAAACCGATTATTTGGGTACTTCCTTAGAAACCATGACCTGGGCATCAGCGCTTTTAGCAGTAACCTCACGTATTAAAGTGTTCTCTACAGTGCATGTGCCTGTCTTCAACCCAGTCGTGGTTGCAAAAATGGGGGCTACCTTAGACCATATAAGCGGCGGGCGATGGGGAGTAAACCTTGTGAGCGGTTGGAGCGAAAAGGAGTTTGGAATGATGGGCATTAAACTATTGCCACATGAAGAGCGCTACAAAAGAACTGAAGCCTTTATCAAAATATTAATCGGACTGTGGTCGGAAGCACCTGGAACTTTCCAACACGATTCTCCATGGTACCAAGTCAAAGATGGGTACTCGTTACCGCAACCGAATAAATTACCACCTATCGCTAATGCTGGCACGTCGGAGGATGCGAAGCAAATGACTTCTGCTTTATGTGACTGGGCATTTATTTCAACTCCCACAATAGAAGCCACCGCTGGAATCGTTAGCGATATCACGCAACGGGCCTCTCGTGTTGGGCGGACAGTGAGTTGTGCCGCGTTTCCATTTGTCCTGTGGCGAGACTCTGAAGACGAAGCACAATCTGAACTGGCTAAAATCATCCAGTATAAAGACGAGGTGGCTGCACAAAACTGGCTGGATGGACTGGCAATCGGTAGTGGTTCCTTCGATCAGTTTACTCTTGATATGATGATTGTTGGTGCGGGTGCAGTTCACGTGATCGGTACCCCGGAGCAAGTTGCAATCAAAATCAAAGAGATGCACGACGGAGGTTTAAATGGAATACTTATGGTATTTCAAGCTTACTTAAACGACACAATACGCTTCAAGAAAGACATTATGCCTATACTTTACGAAATGGGCGTTATTACTAGTTTCGAAAAAAATAAAGGGGAATGATTATGACATCTGCCGGCCACTACAAGACCGAAGCAATTCAGGAGGTCTTTTATGGGAAAAGTATTCAAGATACTCTAGAAGAAATTATATCCTCTCAAGGCCGAACAAAACGAATAGCTTTTGTCACTAATACCAGCCTTACCAAAAAAGGTGGCTTGGCAGATCAGGTAAAAAATGCTTTAGGAGAAAGTCTCGTCGGTGAGCTTCAAGGTCTGAAAGCGCACTCACCTAGGGCAGATGTCATTTCCTTAATGAGACTGTTAAAAGAGACAAAAGCGGATATGGTGGTGACTCTAGGCGGTGGTTCAGTCTGCGATGCGACGAAGGTAGCTTGTATAGCGCTCGAAAATAATGTCCGGAGCGCAGGAGATATTGGGAATCTTGCTAATGCAGCAGAATTAAATTCTCCTAAAGTCCAACATATTGCGATACCAACCACATTATCCGCAGGCGAGTACACTGGCTTTGCTGGGATCACGGACGAGAGTATCCCTAGAAAGGAACTTTACTACCATGCGAGCATGGTGCCTAATATCGTAATACTTGATTCGGCCATGACTGTCGACACACCCGATCGATTATTTTTTGGGACGGGGATTCGGGCTGTTGATCATTGCGTAGAAACATGGTGCTCAGTGGATGCAAACCCGATTGTCGAAGCTACGGCTCTAAGAGGTCTCCAATTGTTAGTCAACGGATTACGTGCATGCAAAGCGGATCACAAAAATCTTGTTAGTCGTCTCGATTGCCTCGTCGGTGCCTGGCTTTCTATACAAGGCGTCGCAAACGGAGTCTCCCTTGGTGCCAGTCACGGAATTGGTCATATATTAGGAGGTACGGCTGGGATGCCCCATGGAGAAACCTCATGCGTCATGCTGCCCCATGTTTTGCGTTATAACGCACCTTCTAATTCGGCTCAACAAAATATACTTGCTGAAATCATGGGAAACAATAAAACGGAACTGGCAGACCATGTCCAACAGCTAGTCGCGGAACTAGAGCTTCCTGGAAGACTGCGTGATGCAGATGTACCCAAAGAGTTACTTCGTACCCTCGCCGAGGAGTCACTGCTGGATATTTGGATAGCAACTAATCCACACCCGATAAACACAGCGGATGAAATTTTCACCCTTTTAACTGAGGCTTGGTAATAACTTATATTATCTGCGTTAAACTATAGTCAAATAACATTAGCGGTAACAAGTATGGCAAAAGTAATTGTAAAAAAAATCATCAGCACGTCGGCTCAAACAGTTTGGGAATATGTGTCAAACTGGGGGGGTACAAATGAATGGATACCGGGTGTGGGTCCAGTTACCGTAGAGGGTGATGGCGTGGGAGCAATTCGCAGTGCAGATCTCTCTCCAGAAACAGGCTTCCCGGGACGTATCTCTGAGCGACTCGAATCTTATGACAATCAAGTAATGTCATTCAGCTACAGCGTTATTGGAGATAGCCCTATCCCGATTACAGATTATCTAGCGTCTATGTCGGTGGAAAAATTGTCAAATAACACCTGCGAAGTAATTTGGGAGAGTACCTGGAAAACTGAGTTAGATGAGTCGGAACTAATAGCAGCTTTCGAGATGCTATACTCTATTTCATTGGATAATGTGGCGAAAGCTACTTGCTAACAAACTTGTAAAGGAAAACCCTATGGATTTTGGTATCACATTCCCTTCTTATATACGGGCCTATCACGATGTAAAAATGGCTGAAGAATATGGCTTCACCCATGCATGGTTCTACGATTCGCAAATGTGCTATAGCGATGTCTATGCAACAATGGCTCTCGCTGCAGAACATAGCAGGTATATTAAATTAGGGACACTAGTATCTATTCTGGGCAATAGGATCGCGCCTGTCACCGCACACTCGATTGCAACCATAAACGAGCTAGCTCCCGGAAGAGTGATTTTAGGAGTCGGTTCGGGTTTTACCGGTAGAAACGTCATGGGTATGCCGCCAGCAAAATTAGCAACCATGCGACACGAGATTGAAGTGATTAAAAGACTCATTAAGGGAGAGGAAGCGCGCTATATTGAAGGCAACCTTAAGCGGGATATTCGTTTCCTAAATCGAAACAACGGATATATAAATGTTAAAGATAATATTCCACTCTACATGGCTTCTAACGGACCAAAAGCAAATGATATGGTTGGGGAATTAGCTGACGGCTGGGTTACTATTGGGCTCGACCCAAATTACATCAAAGCGGGCGTCGAGCAAATCAAGGCCGCCGCAAAACAACATGGGCGTAATGCGAGGTCGCTCTATACAACAAACCTGACAAACGGTTGTGTCCTGAGGCCAGGGGAAGACATTATGTCGCGTCGAGTGATCAAGCAAGTAGGCCCCTCTGCCATTTTACTACTGCACACAAACTGGGCTCCTAAAAAAATGGCTGCTGGTCCTTTTGCCCCTCCTGAGGTCGCAGACTTAGCCAAAAAGTACTTCAACCAACATATTAAAAAAATGAAAACTCCAATGGCAAAAAGATATCAGCAAATGCATGCTGGCCATCTGACTCAGCTTCAACCAGGTGAAGAAAAATACCTCACGCCGGAACTTATCAAAACTGCCACTCTAACAGGATCGCCGGGCGAGATAATCGATCGAATAAAAGAGCTTGAAGATGCTGGGATCTCTAATATTGCTTTGAATGTTTGCGGCACAGATGCTCGAGGCATCATCAGGGAATTCGGCAATGAGATTATTGCGAAGCTTTAGTAAGCTTTATTCTCAATTATGACTGAAGAAATATCTCTAATCTTACCACCGCAAGATATTGATGCGTCTTGGGTAGAAAAAGCACTCCTGTCTGCCGGTATAGAGGCGGGAGTGCAAAATGTCGATATTGAGACTGTGGGCACCGGGCAGCTCGGCGAAACAAGACGCTTCCATATAAGCTATAAAGAAAATCATGCTGACCTACCCCAGACCTTGATTGGCAAATTTCCCTCCGATAATCAGGTTGCGGCGTCCACTGGAAAGGAAATGGGTTTTTATAGAGGCGAAGTCATGTTCTATCGCGAACTGGCTGAGAGAACTAAAATCAATACACCAAAATGCTACCTCGCTGAAATTGACGCCGAAAATAATTTTGTGCTGCTAATGGAGGATCTTACGCCGGCAAGGCCCGGCGATCATATGTCAGGATGCTCAGAACAAAACGCGCTCGTGGCTATTAAAGAAGCTGCGCTTTTACACGCCGCATTTTGGAATGACTTAGAGCTTGAAAAGCAAAACTGGCTTTATGTGCCAAAAGGTGCTCAAGGGTTTTATACAACCGATCTTATACAGAGTTCTTGGGACTACTACAAAGACACTTTCTCTAGCCTGATGGATGAAGATGTGATTAAAGTATGCGACAAATACGTTTCTTCGCATGCCGCTTGGAATGCGCCTCGGGAAGGTCCTAAATGCTTTTCTCATAATGACTATCGCGTCGATAATATGCTTTTTCATAATAACCAAGTGGCTGTGGTCGACTGGCAAACCAGTAACTACCTCTCTACTGGAATGGATGTCGCATATTTTATTGGAAGTGCCTTTTCGCGAGACCAACGGCGAGCAGTAGAGCATGACCTCTTAGCTGAGTATCATAAGGTTCTCGAGCTCGAAGGAGTTAGAAACTACTCCGTTTCGCAGTTAGCTGATGATTACCGACATTATAGCTTTGCGGTTTTAGCAGTAGCCATCGCGGCAGCAGTTATTGTTAAACGCTCTCCCAGAGGCGACAAACTTTTTCTCAAGATGATCACTGACGGTGCTTACCAAGCACTTGATAATGATGCCCTGGATTTGTTGTAGATATTGTGATTCGGCTAGCAAAAAGTCACCTAGACATTGGTCTATTTACGACCGACATTAGTAGTCATCATGAATTTTGGTCTGGTCCCGTAGATTTAGAATTAGACCATGAACTAAAGTTTAATCAAGAGATAACCCAGCATCGATACGATGCGCACGGGTCGGTCATCAAGGTAAACCAACACAAGGGTGTGCTTACCAATGTCCCTCCGTCTGGCTTCAGTCAACTCACTATCGCGAAGGATATCTCTGATCCACTAATGCTGAAGCATCCGGGGGGAGACTCGGTCGAACTAGTGCCTCATGGAACTCGTGGCGTGGTCGGGATCGGGATAACTATCTCGACAACTAATATAAATGCCCTAATGGATTTTTATGTAGAAGTCATGGGTTTTGATTATATTGATGATACTACTGTAAGGTGCGGCGACACAATTCTATTTTTCACTGAGGGACAAGCCGGAAGTCACGTTGACAGTTTTATTGGCGCCAACTTTCGATATCTTACAGTCCAGATTTTTGATGCAGACGAAGAATGTAAGCTAGTTGCGGCAAAAGGCGGAAATATTGTACAACTACCAATTACTATTGGAGAGATCGCTCGCTATGGTTTTGTGACAGATCCCGACGGCAATTGGATAGAGATCTCGGCACGCGCATCCTTAACAGGCATAGTACCTAAGCCAGACTAAATTAGTTATTTTTTTATTCTGGTGGCCCGATTGTGACCTTCATTGCGAACCGACGGACCAAGAGAGAAACCTAACAGTCCTTTTTTGTGGCTCGCACCTGGCGTGCCGGTATCGGTTGTTTTGTCACTAACGGAAGCACGGTTAGTTAATAGATGGTTGCACATGTCTAATGCGCCCTGCCGAAAAAGAATCAGCTCACCCGAAGTGAGAGTTTTCGAACCGGAAGCTTTCATTTCAGCAGTGAGCGCCGCTGACTCAGCTCGACAAGTGACGTTCGTACTATTTGCGCTGCTCGCATAAAACGAAGTAGCTATCAGAAATATAAAGAATCTACGGTACATGCTTTTTTGCCTTTATTCTTAAGACTAGAAGATTACCTAAATAAGAAACTGACATCAACGCGTCACCGATTAAAAGGGGGCTCGGAACACACTACCGAGCCATCTTTTGCACATCAACTTCGTCTCACTAAAATTTAACTTGGAGATCTAACTGTAAAAGATCTTGATTCACTTTTGTTACAGAGTCTTTAGTCGCGTAGTAATCAAGTCTAACTGAGACTCTTTTATTAATTACATACCCGACCTGGATCTCGTGACCTTTAATACCTGTATCACCACCAAATCGATCTGAGTCTGGCAAGAAATCTGGCACTGCGTTGTGATCGACATCAGCGTACAAATATTTCATCTTGAATTTTCCGATTTTATACTTCAAGCCGGCAATCCATGCCGTATCTTCGTTAGTATTCGTTTCATAATTATTGATGTATTCACCAACTAGTGCGAATTTACCACCACCTATTTTTGTACCAATCTCACCAGCCAGGTTAAATGAACCTAGATTATTATCCGTATTAGTCCCTGCAGCCCCTGTGTAGTCAAAGCTTCCAGCGGATTTCATTTTACCAAAAGTGTAGACTGTACCGGCTAATTTACCGTACATCTTTCCAGATTTAAATTTCGTTCCAATCTGGCCATATCCCATGTGTGAATCGTGATCACCACCCGTTGAAGTCTTGTCTTCCTCTAGTACCAAGATACCTGCGTTCAACCAAAGAGGCCCTCCCTTAGGAGCGAAGCTCATTGCCACACCTTCAGGGTTGATATCGCCATCCCACATTACGTCAGTTGGTGCCCAAAGATATTTTTTACGTTTAAATTTACCAGCAATTGCCTTCAACCCTGTATTCCCATGAGTATACTGCGCATAAGCATAGTCTAGTTGGATGCCCTTGGTCGAAAATGCATCTTCCATAGTTTGATTTGTAGAACGCGGATCATCTCCACCAGATGCAAGGCCAGCACCCACTTCCCAATTAGAGATTGGTTTGGCGATAACACCTAAGCGATAACGAATTCGTCCCCGACTTCTATCGTCCTTAGCATCTTTAGATTCAAACTGGTAACGAGTTCGGATGTCACCTTTGACCTTAATTTTTTCTGCCCATTTTACTTTCTTGAGCGAATTTTCAGTCTTTTTTTCTAATTTACCCAATTTCTTTTCTATGCCAGCCACTTTCTCTGGCGCCACCACAGAAGCCTTCTCGTGGTCCGCGGACGCGGCTCCTTTTAAAATGGAATACTCATCAGCTGTAATCGTCCCTTTATCAACCAACACTTTCAATAAATCAAAAAGCGCTTCATTAGAAGCGTTCGCAGTCATTGAGAAGGTGACTAGGGTGAATAATATTGGTGGGATTAAGGATACCAAACGCTTTCGACTCAAATTCACAGTTATATCTCCAGGTAGTTTTAATTACTAAATCACTAAAACCAACTGAGTTGATTTTGAGTGACACGTTTTTATTACATGAACACCATAGCTATTTTTTATGACATTTTTATGACACACGCCTAAAGTTGGACTACCCGAATAGCAACGAGATGGCTGAAGTTTTACAGCTTTTAAGTTATTTAATAAAAACTAAATTTTTATGACAATGATTGATTGATGAGCAATACTTGTTTAGAGCAATGACAATAAAGTGAACAAAATATGAATGGAAAATCGCAGAGTAAACTAATGCCTGAGATAATCAACCAACACCTTGCCAACGTTTATCCTTCTCTAGCAATGATGGCTGGTATGCAGCTAGAAGTTTTTACTGCAATCGGTGAGGAAACTAAACACTTGGATTCAATAGCAGGCATTCTCGAAGTGAAGCCGGCGAAACTGCGTCCCCTGCTTTACGCACTCGTGACTGCCGAGCTACTTTTCGTCGACGGCAGTAACTTTGAAAATACTCAAGAAGCTAAGGAATTTTTAATTAAAGGAAAGCCTCGCTATATTGGCGGCATGCATAGCGCTTACTCCGATTTGTGGGCCTCTACAATGCACACTGCGGAATCTATTCGCACAGGTCAACCTCAAGCCGAGCATGACTTTGGCAACATGTCAAAGGACGAACTTCGTGCATTTGTTCGCGGTCTAGACGCCGGAGCCTCTGCGACCGCGCGCAGATTGCAAAAAGAATTCGATATGGGACGCTTCGAGAATATCCTAGATGCAGGCGGTGGTTCGGGCGGTTTAGCCATTGCGCTTTCGCGACTCTGCCCTAGTGTAAAATTAACTGTTGCAGATCTACCGAATGTTGTCGAGGTGACTAGAGAATGTGTGCAAGAGGCTAATCTATCGGAACGGCTCGCCGTCAAAGAATACGATCTCGTAAACCAAAAGGTACAAGGAGCCTTTGGGGCAATAATTATGCGTTCTGTCCTTCAGGTATTGGGGCCAGAACAAGCAGAAGCTGCTTTGAGTAATGCTGTCAATGGCCTGAAACTTAATGGAGAATTCTTTATGATTGGGAGAGTACTCGATGATTCTAGATTGACTCCAGTAGATTCTGTTGCAGTCAACGTTATGTTTCTAAATGTTTATCAGGAGGGCCAAGCATACACTGAAAGTGAATATAGAGAGTTTTTCGCATCGGCTGGGCTGGGAAATATTAGTCGCACGTTGTTGTCGGGAGGCTACAGCATAATAAGGGGCACCAAAATTGGCGAGACCTGATGCCAACAATTTACTTGCACACTAAATCCCCACAAATGTTTGAACAATTCTGGGCAACACCTTCTTGAAATCTAATCGTCCCTCAGTAACCGCGAGGCAGATACATTCCCCTCCACTTGTTATGACTGGTTGGTGTTCTACCGTCTCATCGGCTTCTTCAATGTCACCTGTTTGAAAGATCTGCGAACCGCAGAAATATGCACCCTTCATGACTAGCGTTAATTCACTCCCTTTATGAGAATGAACTGGTAAAGTAACGCCAGGTTGCCCTCGCAACATCCACATCTGCACGTTATCTTCCTTGACTAATCGACACAATTTCAGCCCTTCTCCAAAACTTTTCCAAGGCAATGCGTTCAAACTACTATCTAGGTACGTCGAAACTAATTTCTCCAAGTCAGCGACATGACCTGTACTTTCGGCACGAGAAGCATCATCTGAAGTGTTGTTAATGTTGTCATATTTTTCGTGACACATCTCAATCGTTGCAGTAGATGACTGGCCAAGGGTATCCAGTAACTCTCCCCCAAGGCGCTCTGCATCCTTAACTGCTTCCTTACAAGTAAAACAAACATCCACATGAGCCTTTAAAATCTGATCAAATAATGAGGGTAAATTACCGCAAGCGAAATCTAGGAGCCACGCGTCGCTTGGATGATGCTTGATATTCATACAGTGTCCTTGAAAGATTTCCGCAATTTCTGAAAACCGAGCCGAGCTCGTGATTTCACAGTTCCCAACGGAAGATCTAGATCTTCAGCTATCTCACGGTGCGACCTACCCTCAAAATAAACCTTGAAGATAACATCTCTTTGCTCAATTGGTAGAGTCTCAACCGCATCAATAACTTGATTACGTGCCAAATCTTTCTGCGGTTCATCCTGAACTTCTTCCATCGTTTCCGCTATTGTTCCAACTTGTTCATGAGCGGCAGCACGTCGTGCTCCAGAACGATATAAATCTATCATTCGGTTCCGTGCCAAGGTATAAATCCAAGTGCGCGCTGATGCCTTACTCGAATCAAATGATTTAGCCCGAGACCATGCGGCGACCATCACATCCTGTACTACGCTTTCTGCTTCACCCATCGCGCATCCTCTAGAAGTGACCCAAGCCACAAGTTTGGGGGTAAAGATTTCAAAAAACTTATCAAATGACTCCGTGCTGGCGTGATCTCGCACATCGACCAGTAAGCGAGTTTCTTCAGCTCTGGCCACACTGGTATCTGGCTGACCCGACGGCGTTAATTTGATGATATTTCCCATTTTGTTTGCACGGAACACTTTTTGTTGAGCTAACATACTTTATAATACACGTTGAAAATAATGTTTACGATAACGAAAAAAAAAAGGATCACCGACGATGCTCAGAAACCTGATCCTACCGGATCCTAAAAACGTATTCGGTGCATGCAAATTTAAACTACTGGAAACAAAATGCGCGAAAGCCAGTTAGGCGGCTCAAAAATAGCCGTAATTGGTTCAGGAATATCTGGCTTAGCCGCTGCCTGGGCTCTAAGTAAAAAGTACCAGGTAACTGTTTTTGAGAGTAATAATTACCTAGGGGGGCATGCTAACACGGCTGTTTGCATTCATAAGGGCGAACGATTTGTCACAGATACGGGTTTTATTGTGTTTAACGATCGGAATTATCCGCACCTAAATATGTTGTTCGACCGTCTGAAAGTTCCAATAGAAAACAGCAACATGTCATTCTCCGCATCGTTCCCTCAGAGAGATCTAGAGTATTCGGGCGGAGATCTGAAAGGACTATTCGCTCAAAAGAAAAACTTGCTCAGACCTTACTTTTGGAGAATGCTTATTGATATCGCGCGTTTTTACAGAAAATCTGAGGAGTACATGCGTCGTGAACTTAATAATGTTTCAATCGGACAGTTACTAGCTGCAGAGAATTACAGCGCAGCGTTTTTGAATAGTCATTTAATCCCGATGGCATCGGCGATTTGGTCATCGGCGAATGATCAGATTCTGTCATATCCGGCACAGTCATTTCTAAATTTCTTTGAAAACCACGGTCTATTAAAAATAACGGATCGACCGCAATGGAAGACTGTCCGAGGGGGAAGCAAAGAATACGTTAACAGACTGGTTGCGGATGCAAATTTCGAGATCCGTGCGAGAACTGAGATATCGGACGTTACTAGATGTAACGGCCTTGTGATATGTAAAGATTCTGAAGGAAAATCAGAGAGCTTCGATAGTGTCGTGATCGCAACACACGCGGATCAAGCCCTCGCAATTCTTAGCGATCCCTCCGAGCACGAAATAAAGACCCTTTCTCCGTTCAAATACAGCACAAATAATGCTTGGCTTCACCAAGACGTAAGACTCATGCCTAAACGACGAAACGCTTGGGCTAGCTGGAATTACATTGAATCAAAACAAGAATCAGCTAATTGTGCATCAGTGACGTATTGGATGAATCAACTTCAAAACATTGTCAGGCCCAAAAATATCTTTGTGAGCCTCAATCCTGCAATCACGCCTAAGGCAGAAAATGTGATAGAGAAATACGTTTACACGCACCCACTTTTCACTCAAGACACGCTCGAAGCACAAATTAGGTCTATTGAGATCCAAGGAAAGAACAATACCTGGTTTTGCGGTTCCTATTTAGGACATGGCTTCCACGAAGATGGTATCCAAGCAGGTTTATGGGTTGCCCAACAGTTTAAAAGTGGGCCAAATTGGCTGCCGAGCATCCCATGGGATAGGATCCCAAGAAGCTATGACCAATAAAACAGAACTCATCGACAGCAGTCTGCCCCCCCATGGTCGCGTTTACGAAGGGAAAGTGTTTCACGCGAGGTACGTGACCAAGCGGCATTCTTTCAAATATTCAGTGTTCTACTTTCTGCTTAATCTTGATCGCTTACAAGACTTGGCTAGCAGTAACTTCTTGTTTGGCTACAATCGCTTTGCGTGGTTTTCTTTTTTTGACCGCGACCATGGCCATGGCGGTGAAAACTTGAAAACTTGGCTAAACAAACTATTGAAAGAACACAATGTAAGTAGCGAGCAACTCACTTTCCGAATTTTATGTATGCCAAGAATACTAGGATACGCCTTTAATCCAATCTCTGTGGTGTACTGTTCAGACAAAAATAATGAATTGAAGGCGATAGTTTACGAAGTCAACAATACCTTCGGTGAAAGGGTGCACTACCTTATCCCTGTGGACAGTAACTCTGATTTAATGCACCAAACCTCTAGAAAAAATTTATTTGTTTCTCCCTTCTTTGATATGTCAGGATACTACAATTTCCACATAAACCACCCAGAACATCGAGTCAGTCTTATCATCGACTATAAGCATGAAAACGAAACACGACTGAGAGCGACTTTTTCAGGAGAAGAGAAACCATTCACAGTCAGGACCTTAGCTAGGTTACTTCTCACATATCCACTTCTAACCACTAAAGTGATCATCAGCATACATTTACAAGCCGTTAAATTGTTATTCAAAAGGGTACCCTTTGTGAAACATATAAAGTCCACAGAGAAAACAGTAATTATTGGATCTGATATTCAATGAAATTTCTAAAACACATAACTCTCACGCATGGAATGAAAATACTTTTGAAGTCACTTTTTAAGAAACTTACTATCGGACACTTAGAGGTGATACTCCCAAACCATCAGACGCTTACTTTTTCGGGGCGTCATGCGAACGACATCCGAGCCAACTGGCGTTTCAATAATTGGAAGCCAATCTGGGCATCATTGCGTCGAGGCTCAGTCGGTCTCGGAGAGAGTTATATTAAAGGAGATTGGTCGACTAGCGATCTTAAGGCATTACTAACGCTAATTGCGGCGAACGAAAAATCGCTGTTAAAAGCAATTGAAGGGATCGATCTGCTTAGATTTAAGGATAGAAAGTACCACAAAGATAATTCAAATACGGAAACACAGGCTTCTAAAAACATAATTTCTCATTACGACTTGGGTAATGCATTTTACTCGGCTTGGCTTGATCCATCGATGACGTACTCATCTGCGATATTCAACGAAGCCAATGTTAGTCTGGAACTTGCACAGCAAGAAAAATACAAAAGGCTCGCGGATCTGCTAAATATTCAACAGGGCGAAAAAGTACTTGAAATTGGAAGCGGATGGGGCGGTTTCGCAACCTATGCCGCTAAAAATTTGCAAGCTGACATAACTGGTATCTCGTTATCAAACGCCCAAACAGAATATGCTAGAAACCAATTTAAGAACGAGGGTATAGCCGAAACGGCAAGAGTTAATATTCAAGACTATCGAAACACTACAGGGGAATATAAGCATATAGTTTCCATAGAAATGTTCGAAGCAGTCGGTGAAGAATACTGGGACGAGTACGCCGAAAAAATAAAAGATCTATTAACCACCGATGGAGCTGCGGCATTACAAATTATCACCATCGAAGATGCTCGGTTTGAACGATATAGGCGCACCCCTGATTTTATACAGCGCTATGTATTCCCAGGTGGGATGCTACCTACATACAAGATCCTAAGATCAACATTTGAACGAGCCGGGTTGAGAATTACGGACGACAAAAGCTACGGCAATGACTACGCAAAAACCCTAAGTATTTGGAGGAGAAATTTTAACGAAGCGTGGACAGATATACGTAAGCTAGGATTTGACGAAGAATTTAAAAGGCTCTGGGAATTTTATTTAGTTTACTGCGAAGTTGGATTCCTTCAAAAAAGTATCGATGTGGTACAGATTAAAATCGAGCACAAGTAGTGGGAATTAGTAGACTCTCGACGAAAACAGTCTTCTTTTATAGCTTATCGGGATTAGTATCATCCCTACCATTGTTGCCTATCGCAATAATTTTACCGGAGTGGTATGCAAGGGACCTCGGCTTAGGGTTAGTAACTACCGGTATCATCATCGCTCTAGCTCGACTTTTAGACTTATTCACAGATCCAATAATTGGATTTTTAGTAGATCGAGTTCGGTGGCGAGGGTACCGCTATAAGCCATTTATTATACTAGGAGCGCTTCTGGTCTCAGCTGGTTTTATCTTTCTCTCATATCCTAGCTCACCGGTCACAGGTTGGCACTTGGGAGTGGGCTTATTCATTCTTTATACTGGGTGGAGCCTATTCCAAATACCCTACACCAGCTGGGGAGCTGTAATATCAACTCATAGTTACGACAGGACCAGACTAACTGGAGCGCGAGAACTATTTGGCATGATTGGACTGCTCTTGAGTATTTTTATTTCCTTAATGGCAGTGAGCTATTTAGATTATTCTCCGTTTAAAACGCTCGCATACGCAGCCAGTATTATCGCGATACCGTGTATTTATCTTCTGATCCGCTGTATCCCAGAGCCCTCCTTCACTACTCCATTTAAAAGTATTAAAGCCGCTCACATACGAAGCCTATTCAAATTTCAGCCATGTCGGAGGTTATTCCTGTGCTGGTTTTTAAACAGTCTAGCAAACGGCATACCTGCAGTTCTGCTTCCTTTTGTAATCACAGATTTTTTTCAGTTGGATAAGAATTCTATCTATTCGTACCTCATAGCGTACTTCCTAGCCGGCGCCATAGGAGCGACCTTATGGATTAGAACATCAAAACGATGGGGCAAAAGACTCGTCTGGCAAATAGCTATTTGGGTCAATATATTTTGCTTTGCTCAGGTATTATGGATGGGTCCAGAAACATCTTCATTATTTTGGATCGTGTGCGTTATCACCGGACTTACACTAGGAGCAGATCTCGCGCTTCCACCCTCGATTCAGGCGGATGTCATGGAAAGTGACAGAGCCGAAAATAAAGTCGATAGAACGGCGGTTTGCTTCTCTATCTCTTCTCTTGTCTCTAAGATTGCCCTCTCACTGGCTATCTGCATTCCTTTTCTTGGCCTTGGCCTGACACACTCCGACACTACCTCAGTCCCGAGCTCCAGTATTTTAATCTACTACGTCGTCGTGCCTATTTTTCTGAAAGCAAGCGTAGCTTTTATTTTGCTCAAGCCGTTTACTTCTGGCGGGTCTCCAAGCGCTGCCTGAGGAATCGAAACAACCAACCAATAAATGGCAGTTTTTCGTAAAGGCTCTGGCTTGCATCCCAATAATCAAAATGAGCGGTAATCAAGCCCGCACTACTCACGCGTAATTCTGAACATCCAGAGACATCCCATTTGATATTCGAAAGCTGAGGTAATTTCGCTTGCAGTTCCCACTTGATAAACGCAACTTTATCACCATCGTCAAGTTCGTTGTCGGTCCAGGCCAAAGCCGTCACACGAAACCGATGATTTTCCAAATGCTTAAGCATATCCAAAAAAATCGCCTTGTAAGCGCACCTACCTTGCACGTTATTGAATGGATCTACAAATTGAACATCCTCAGACACACAGGCGCACAAATCGCTCAGTTTCGTCCTGTCAAAGGATTCGAGAATACTCAAATAACGCTCCAAAGGATCCTGCTTCACGGCAGCATCCGACGCGTCAAGACAGTAAAGATTCGACCGGGTAAAAGACTCAACACTTTCATGATAATACCCATCTGCCAAGGAAATCTTATCGTAACTCTATCTCGTGAGAGGCCAAGGGCAATACTTTCCGCTGCCTTCTCAGCGCTTACCATGAACGGCATATTGAATTCATTCTTATCAGTCAATGGAGTTCTCACAAAACCTGGAAGTACTGTACAAATACTTACTCCGCTATTCGTAAGTTCAGCACGCAGGGACTCGCAGAGCCTTAGGAGTGCAGCTTTACTAGCACTATATGGGCCAGAAAACGGTAACCCTACTTCTGCGGCTAGGGACGAGACGACCGCTATTTGGCCTCTTTTGAGCTCCCGATAAACTGGTAAAATGGCATCTAGAGTGTTCACTACACCGAAGTAATTTAATTCCATCAGATCGCGTATTTTATCAGGCGAGAATTGCGAGAGACTTAAAGGGAAGTACGTGCCCGCATTAAATATCACTAATTCAGGTAAAATCGAGCGCAAACCAAGATCGTCGACAATTTGACGCATTTGTGCTGGTTTTGTGACATCACCGGGATAAGCATAGGCAACACCTCTAAGGTTTAAATCACCGCAGATCAAAGCAAGTTTTTCCTCTGTCCGAGCGGTCAAGATAACTTCACTTCCGACAGTAACGTAGTAATTAGCCAACGCCTCACCAAGACCGCTACTTGCGCCGGTGATCCAGACTCTTTTTGGGAATTTGCTAGAATTATGCGTGTTAATCAGTCACTTCCTTTTTCAAAAAATAAAGTTACTTCTGCTACTTTGATGCCAAACTTCTTGATATACGAGCGATTCACAAGGATATCTTTATCCAGCATCCAGAGCCAATCATCAAATTTAACCCGATAAGTTTTATCGCCTACGGGTAAATCCATCTCATATTGCCAGCGCATGGCATTGCCCGATAAAGTTCCCGAGGCAGGACCTAAAATATCACCAGCGGTGCCTGTTAACGTACCGTCACTATTTCTAACTATTTCCCAACGACGATTATCGGTAGCACCGTCGGCATAATCAAAAACCTCATCAAGGATTAATGTATCGTCGCTCGACGATCCGAGTATCTCCACAGAAAACCTGCGCATCACGCGCCCTCTATGATCTTGAACTATGCCCCATGCTTTAGTTTGTCCTTCAAAGTATTTAAAGGGGTCAAATTTAGGCGAATCATTGGCGTATGTTCCCACAGTCGTAGTGCTACATCCTGCTGCCAGAAATAAACCAATAAACATGATAAAAAATTTAGTTTTACGAGAAAAATATAAATAAAAGTCCATATAATTCAACCTTGGAGCTGCAGTGACGCTTAACAGATTATGAGTCGTACAAATTTAGAGCACTCTGCGCTAATTTGGTGCAAACAAAAGCACTGGGAGTAAGCAAAAAAATTTATTTACGAACTTCAAAATAACTGTTTCGGCAAAAATTTCAAAATATAAAGTGAAATACGCGTATAACAAATAGTTGGCTCACTAATTGCATTAGTGTAGTTAGCCCTCCTAACTATAGGGAGCTGACAATTATTAATTATGGAGATAAAAATGAACCAACTCTTTAGAAAATATGCATATGGGACGCTTTTAGCGTCGCTTATGG
>CALJHG010000029.1 GCA_938075585.1 uncultured Gammaproteobacteria bacterium
AATAGAGATGCATTGATGCTCTATGTTTAGTAGAGAGAGCAATATTCTTACTTTATAACAGTTGAGAGCTAAAGGCATATTGTAAAGAACTATCATGAGTACACCTAAATAATTTTTTAGATTATGTAGTATTAAGCAAGACACTTGGAGGAGCAAGTTGAGGAATGAGGGTTGTTGTGCGGAGATTCTAAAATAGCGAACAGACCAGGGAATAAATGACCAGTCATGAACTTACGTTTGTGGTCTCCAAATTTACGCAAAGCAGTCGAACGGGCAAAGAACCTGCCTGTTAATTTGAACTTGCAGAAAATAGTTTCAATTAACCAGGTTAAATGGTTGGTGACTAAACCCAACGGTAAACAAGTCACTTATGACGGCTTCAGAAAAGACTGGACGCATGCGCGACGCAAAGCTGGGCTGCTGCATGACATCAATCATAAAAATCATTTAGATTTTCACGACATAAAGAAAAAGGCGATTACTGATTTTGAGGCGGGAAATGATGATGAAAGGCTGCTGTATTCTGCGCATAAATCCAAGCAGCAAATGAACGATTATAATTTGAAAATTAACCCTGATCGGCGACCCGCTGGGAACCACGATTTAGGTTTAGATTAGCGGTTATATCATGCAAGTATCATGCAATCTATATTTTTAGTATATAAATGCTTACTAATAGTATGCACAAGTAGACATAAGTATTTGAAAAGTATAGGTTTATCAGGGGGTTAGATGGCTCCTCGGGACGGGCTCGAACCGCCGACCTAGTGATTAACAGTCACCCGCTCTACCAACTGAGCTACCGAGGAATTGTATAGCGTATCCCGCCTTCACGGGGGGCTCTCACGCCGCAGACCTTATATAGCGCCGTATGGTAGCCTAAACAGGCGTCGATAATCAATTGGTCATTTGGCTTACTTGGCACATAAATTTCAAAATTGGTTTAAAAAACTAGTTTTATTCCGCATTTGTCCTAGAGCACGCATAATATTTGAAACCCTTTTAATTTTTCTAGTATGGTGTTCAAAGTGAGCCGCTGGTTATGTATGACGGGAGTGTCAAATATGTCGAAAATCATTAAATATGCAGGTGGGTGTCCGCATGATTGTCCCGACACGTGCGCTATGGTTTATGAAGTCCAAGATAATAAGTTGTTGTCAGTCAAAGGCAACGCCGAGCATCCCATGACTCAAGGAGGTCTTTGTGTCAAATTAAAGGATTATGAGAAGCGTCACTATCACCCGAACAGATTGCTCTATCCGATGAGAAGAGTCGGGAAAAAAGGCACACGTTCATTTGAAAGAATAAGTTGGTCTGATGCACTAGATGAAATATCTAGCCGCTGGGTCGACATTATTAGAGAACATGGTGCGCAAGCGATTGCCCCTTATAGCTATGCCGGCCACCAAGGTTTGGTACACGGGATAAATGGCGGCGATGCATTTTTTAACCGACTTGGTGCGTCTGTCATGGAACGCACGATGTGCGGGTCTGGAGCGGCGACCGCTTGGGCTATGACTTATGGTCCCAGTGGTGGTATGGATCCCGAAAGTTTCCAGTACTCTAAGTTTATAATTCTCTGGGCGTGTAACAGCGTTAGCACTAACATTCACCACTGGCATATCGTTAAAAAGGCACAGAAAAAAGGAGCCAAGGTGGTTGTAATCGATCCCTACCGCTCGCGGACAGCTAAAGAGGCCGATTGGCACATTGCGCCTAAGGCCGGTACTGACGGCGCATTAGCGATGGGTCTGATACATGTTCTGATTGAAGAAAATTTAATAGACCTAGATTTTGTTAAAAGTCACACGCTTGGATATAACGAGCTTAGTCAACGGGCAAAAAAATGGACTCCTAAAAAATCAGCTGAAGTGACCGGACTGCAGCCTGACGATATAAGATGTCTTGCAAGACAGTATGCGGGTACGAAGTCGGCTGCCATACGCATCGGAGTGGGGCTAGAGAGGCATCATGGCGGTGGTCAGGCTATACGCGCGGTGTGTTGTTTGCCTTCTTTGACCGGTGCTTGGCGCGAAGTCGGTGGTGGTATTTTTCTGTTTCCCTTTTGGGAGCATCCTTATCTTTTTGATAAAATATGTAGGCCTGACTGGATTCCGAAAGGTACTCAAGTTGTTAGTAATCTTAAAATAGGGGATGTGCTGACTGGGCGATCCTCCAAGAAGCAACTTCACTCATTGATGTGTTGGAATGCTAATCCAGTATCTCAGGCGCCCGATTCGCAGAGAGTGATCGAAGGCCTGATGCGGGACGATCTATTTATGATTGTAGCCGACCATTTCATGACCGATACTGCAAGCTATGCCGATATTGTACTTCCTGCAGCGATGGGGGCTGAAATGGAAGATATCATCTTGTCTTGGGGGCATAACTATCTAACTTATAACAGCAAATGTATAGAACCTCCTGGGGAAGCTATTTCTAATCGAGAGATCTTTAGGAGACTTGCTAAACGCATGGGATTCGATGATGACGAGTTTCAATGGTCAGATAGTGAATGCTTAGAACATTTTGTTGACTGGGACTCTCCGGTTTGTGAAGGGATCGATCTCGCTTACTTACGTGAGCATGGCTTTGCTCGTTTAAATGTAGGTTCAGCAGAAGTTCGGGCACCTCATCGAGATGGGAACTTCCCAACCCCGTCCGGGAAATGCGAGTTCAAATCGAGTATTGCAGATAATGGTAATTTCGTCGTGGGTACATTTCGACAAATGTATGATGCTTTTCAAGGTGGGGAAGAACTAGATAATCTTCCGGATTTTATTCCATCCCGAGAGACCCTCACTGGCGATCCAAAACTAGCGGACGACTTCCCTTTAAACTT
This sequence comes from uncultured Gammaproteobacteria bacterium, assembly GCA_938075585.1. Lineage (GTDB taxonomy): Bacteria > Pseudomonadota > Gammaproteobacteria > UBA4457. The sequence goes on from CALJHG010000029.1 coordinate 2,843, forward strand.
GATTTCACCAAAGAGCCACGGATTCCTCAACTCGTGTTACGCCAACATGGAACAAAAAGTCAAGAGCCAAGGCGCCCAATCCGTACTTATTAATGAGGCAGATGCTGCTGTTAGAAAAATCAATGAGGGGGATAAAGTGAGAGTATTTAACAGGCGAGGATCTTATCTTGCTCTGGCTGCCTTGACCGAGGATGTTCCAGCGGGTGTAGTGTTGACGACCCTCGGATACTGGGATCAATTTAACGAAGGTGTTGCTAATCACACCAGCTCACAAGAATTTTCTGACATTGGCCATGCGCCAAGTTATTCTGATAACTTAGTAGAAGTAAAACGTCTTTGACAGTTATCATGTCTCATTAGATACTAATTTTTTCAAAATCAGCCGAGAAAAATTCATAGCGATATGGTTAAGACGTTAGCGAGGGTATTGCCAAAAGATTATTTTTATATGTTTCTGTGTACATTGATGTTTTCGTCAATGTTGGAGGCTAATTATTCTTATAGTGATTACCGAGACTACCCACTCACTGAGACTGAGTTTAAACTTGAAAAGATAAGCGATGGTTTAAATTACCCATGGGGTATGACTTTCTTAGACGACACGCATCTGCTGATAACGGAGAAAGATGGGGCACTGCTTAAAGTAAATGTCGGTACTGGCGAGAAAACCTCAATAACTCACAGTATTCAAAGTATCCGCTTTGGAGGAGGAGGCGCATCCGATCAGGGTGGGCTCCTAGATGTATATGCTAATACTGCTGATGGCTATATTTATTTCACCTATAGCCATGATTTGAAAAAGACGGCGTCCCAAAAGCAAAAGGAGCGACACTCTAGCTCAGCAATCGCTCGAGGCAGGCTAGTTAATAATGAAATAGTTGACCTGGAGACTTTGCTCATCGCCACGCCTAGCCAGAAAGGCAAGAAACACTATGGTTCCCGTATACTTATTAAAGATAATTTTCTATATGCAGGCTTCGGAGAGAGAGATCTGGGCATGATCGCTCAAGATCCTCGTAAGCATCCAGGGAGTATAGTCCGCATAAATTTAGACGGGACTATACCCAGCGATAATCCGTCTTCAACAACTCGTCCTAATTGGTTACCTGAAGTATATCAAATAGGTGTGAGAAACTCCCAAGGTATCGCATTATCGCCGCATGATAACGAAGTGTATTTTTCAAACCACGGACCTAGAGGTGGTGACTTTGTTGGGGTTGTAAAACACAGTGGGAACTATGGTTGGAAAAAAATTGCTTGGGGCGGCACAGAGTATAGTGGTTTTCGGATTGGTACTGTTCCTTTTTCGAGTGAGTTTGAAACTCCATTGATAACGTGGGTTCCGTCGATAGGGATTGGGACTATTCAGTTTTATGAAGGCAGTATATTCACTGATTGGGAGGGAGATATGCTGGTGTCTGGTCTTAGCGGCAGGTGTCTCGTCAGACTAGATTTTGTAGATGGCAGGATTGCGAGAGAGGAAGTGATTTTTAAAAACAAGGTTGGGCGCATTCGAGATTTTGAGATTGATGCTGCGGGTAATATTTTCCTAATAAGTGATGAAGGCTCTTCAAGTCTCTGGAGGCTGACTAAATAATTTGATTTCACCTGCTAAACAGTACGATAAGGAATGGTAGGTCGAAGTGATTTCTTTCTGGCTCCTTCATTTCTGCGAAACCGACGCGTTCCTGTTATATTTGTCTGTCGTTTATTCTCATTAGATTAAGTAATTCAATCATGGCAAGAAAGTTCGAATTGGTCTCTGACTTTTCTCCTGCAGGCGGGCAGCCTGATGCTATTGCCGCCATCACTGCTGGACTTGAGGATGGACTATATCATCAAACCTTGCTTGGAGTGACTGGGTCAGGAAAAACTTTTACTATTGCGAATGCCATAGAGAAAGTGCAGCGTCCGACACTGGTATTGGCCCCTAATAAAACTTTAGCGGCACAGCTTTACGGCGAAATGCGGGATTTTTTTCCGAATAATGCTGTGGAGTATTTTGTTTCTTATTACGACTACTACCAGCCTGAGGCCTATGTTCCAGCATCTGACACCTATATAGAAAAGGATGCGTCAATCAACTTGCACATTGAGCAGATGCGGTTGTCGGCAACTAAAGCTTTGCTAGAGCGACCGGATACAATTATTGTCGCTACAGTTTCCGCTATTTATGGGTTGGGAGAACCTGAAGAATATCACGCCATGGTTCTTCACCTTGCTAGAGGAGCAATTATTAACCAGCGTTTTATTTTGAAGCGCTTAGCCGAAATACAGTATCGCAGAAACGACGTTGAGCTTGAGCGCGGTACTTTCCGAGTGAAGGGTGATGTGATTGACGTTTTTCCTGCTGAATCAGAGAAAAACGCGATTCGGATAGAATTGTTTGATGAAGAAATCGAAGCTCTTTACGAATTTGATCCGCTCACAGGACATGTAATTCGAAAAATCCCTCGTTTCACGATATACCCAAAATCCCACTATGTGACTAAACGAGGTACGCTACTAAAGGCGATAGATACAATAAAAATAGAGCTTAAACAGCGGCTAGACGAGCTCAAAAATCGAGATAAATTGGTCGAATTTCAGAGGCTGGAGCAAAGAACAAAGTTTGATCTAGAAATGATGACCGAGATCGGTTATTGCAGTGGAGTAGAGAATTATAGTCGTCATTTGTCAGGACGTCAGCCAGGGGAGGCTCCTGCGACACTTATTGAGTATCTGCCAAAAAATTCCTTACTTGTTATCGATGAAAGTCACGTAACTATTCCACAGTTGGGCGCTATGTATAAAGGAGATCGCTCGCGCAAGGAAAGTCTAGTCAACTACGGGTTTCGATTGCCTTCGGCACTAGATAATCGACCACTGAAGTTTGAGGAATTTGAGAAATTTGCCCCCCAAATGATTTTTGTCTCTGCCACACCAAGCACCTACGAAAAAGAGCACGCTGGCCAGATAGTTGAGTTAGTTGTTCGGCCAACTGGCTTGGTAGATCCACCAATCGAGATTCGTCCAGCGGGAAGCCAAGTCGATGATTTGTTATCGGAGATAAATAAGTGTGTGGCCCGAGAGGAACGAGTCCTGGTCACTACCTTGACTAAGCGCATGTCGGAGGATCTAACAGAGTATATGTCCGAGCACGGAGTTCGCGTGCGGTATCTTCACTCTGATATTGGTACAGTTGAAAGAACCGAAATTCTCAGGGATCTACGTCTGGGTGAGTTTGATGTACTAGTTGGGATTAATCTCCTAAGGGAAGGTTTAGATTTACCTGAGGTGTCCTTGGTCGCTATCTTAGATGCGGATAAGGAGGGATTTTTAAGATCTGATCGATCATTAATACAAACGGTAGGTCGCGCGGCTCGTCATGTTGAAGGACGCGCAATTCTTTACGCGGATAAAATTACCGGATCAATGAAGCGGGCAATGGATGAGATGGGACGGAGGAGAGAGGTACAACTGGCCTATAATAAAGAACACGGCGTAACCCCAAGAGGGATAGCGAAACCGGTATCGGATATTATGGAAAGTGGGTATTCTGGGGACACAAGTAAGAATGAATTGGATAAATTACGTAAAGAGCGTCAAGCGGCCTATGCCGGATTGACACAGCTTGAGATACTTAAAAAAGTAGATGCACTAGAAATCATCATGCACGAGCATGCCAGAGATCTCGAGTTTGAAGAGGCTGGTAGAATACGCGATGAAATTGAATCTATTAAGGCGGAGTATCTCGCTATCCCTTCGCGAAAAATTGTTACGGGCCAGACACCTAAAAGGTAAAATCTAGGATTATGAGCAAACAATTGAAAATCATTTTGATGATGCTAGCGGGCATGACTTTACTTGTGAGTGCTATTGCATATAAAAATAAAATTGAGATGGAGCGAACCTTAAGTCAAGTTCGACCTCCTGCGGCAGTTCGGGTTGCTGTGGTTGCACCGGATAAATGGCAACAGAAGACTTTTGCTGTAGGTACCATCGCGGCCGAACAAGGAGTAGACGTTACCGCTCCGCTTCCAGGTACTGTGGTGAACATCAATTTTAACTCAGGTGATCAGGTGAATTTAGGTGATGCTCTATTGTCACTCGATACTGGCATTCAGGATGCAGAACTAAGTGGATTGATAGCAAAAATGAGTTTGAAAGAAGTCCAGTTTCAAAGAGCTGCACGGCTTTTAGAAAAGCAGCAGATATCACAATCTGATTTTGATTATGCGAAGGCTGAAAAAGATGAGGCTACTGCTCTCGTAGCTGCGAAACAAGCCTTTATTGATCGCAAGACTGTTTATGCTCCTTTTTCGGGTCAGCTAGGCATCCGTCTAGTAAATCTAGGTACATACATGGAGCCCGGAGATCCAATTGTTTCCCTACAAATGCTCAGTCCGATACATGTAGATTTTGCTATCCCTGAGCGTGAACTTGGGCAAGTTGAGATTGGTCAGACCGTGGAATTTAAAGTTAAAGCGTTTCCTGAAAAAACTTACGAGGCGAAGATTGTGACAATCGAACCTAATGTACAAATCGGATCTCGTTCGGTCAGAGTTAGAGCGTCATTAGAAAATAAAGATGGTCAATTGAAACCTGGTATGTTTGCGGAAACATGGGCGATTAAAAGAGAGAAGAAAGAGGTATTAAAAGTTCCTCGTACTGCAGTCACTTTCAGTCCTTTTGGCCAAATTGTTTTTGTGGTGGTATCTAAGGATGGCTCATCATTTGTTGAGCGTCGCCAAGTGACCGCTGGTGAGATTAACGGCTCGGCTGTTGGTTTGGACTCAGGAGTTTCTGAGGGGGATATGGTAGTTGCTACGGGGCAAAACAAGTTACGAAATGGAATGTCAGTTGTTGTTACTGAAACAGAAACTGATTACTGAGCGTTCAGATGCATTTGACTGACTTGTTCATCAGAAGACCGGTACTGGCTTGGGTAGTCAGCTTGATCGTTTTAGTGCTTGGTCTGCGGTCCATTCAGTCGCTCGAACTTCGTCAGTACCCAGAAACGCAAAACACGCTGATTACAATAACTACTAGTTACCCTGGTGCCGACGGAGAGCTAGTTAAGGGCTTTATTACTACTCCTTTGCAGCAAGCGATTGCAGAGGCTGATGGCATTGATTTCATTAAATCTTCCTCCAAACAGGGCGTGTCTGTCATCGAAGTCTACATGAAGCTGAACTACGATCCTAATGCCGCTGTTTCTGAGATACAGGCAAAGGTAGGTAGTGTTCGAAATGTTTTGCCTGAGAGGGCCAATGATCCCGTGATCCGTGCGAGAACTGGGAATGGGCGCTCACTCATGTACCTAGCTTTCTATAGCGATGCCATGCCTCCGCCTGAGATGACAGACTATTTAATAAGGGTCGTTCAACCGCAAATTCAGGCACTAGAGGGCGTCGGTAAAGCTGTGTTATTCGGACATAAGACATATGCAATGAGAATTTGGATGGATCCGGCGCGGATGGCTGCGCTCAATGTCACTGCCTCGGATATTCGAAGGGTTCTCCTCTCGAACAACTACCTTTCTGGCGTGGGCGAAACTAAGGGTGAATTAGTCTCGATAGATCTTAGTACGACAACCGATCTCTCTAGCGCGGATGAGTTCTCGGATATGGTGATTCGTGAGGAAGAAGATGCATTAGTCCGTTTATCTGATGTAGCAAGAGTTCAGCTTGGAGCAGAGGATTACGAGTCTACCGCTTGGTACAACGGTCAGACGGCAGTTTTCGTTGGAGTGAATCCGGTGCCTGGAGCCAACCCATTGTTGGTTGCAGAGAGGGTGACAGATGAGTTGGAGCTAATTAAAGATCAGATGCCTAATGGTATGTATGCTTTTATCCCTTATAACGCTGGTGAGTTTATAGAAGAATCTATAAATGAGGTTTTTACAACATTAGCTGAAGCAGTACTCATTGTCTTGGCTGTTATCTTGGTAACCCTCGGTTCAGTTCGGGCGGCGATTATTCCCGCGATCGCACTACCACTGTCGTTAGTGGGAGGTGCATTTCTCATGTTATTGATGGGGTTTTCTATAAATCTCTTAACATTACTCGCGATGGTATTAGCAATTGGACTAGTTGTGGATGACGCCATCGTTGTAGCGGAAAATATACATAGGCACATTGAAAAGGGGAAAACTCCCTTGGAGGCGTCCATTTTAGGTGCGCGCCAATTGACGATGCCGATTATAGCTATGACAACGACCTTAGTTGCTGTGTACGCACCGATTGGCTTTATGGGCGGGTTAGTAGGTACCTTATTTACTGAGTTTGCTTTTGCACTTGCTGGCGCCGTAATCATTTCTGGGATTATCGCTTTAACGCTCTCGCCGATGCTCTGCTCTCGGGTATTTACTGGTGGAAAGCCGGGACCATTTGAGAGTGCGGTAGAAGTCTTTTTTACAACACTTTCAGATCGTTACCGCAAGGTTTTACATAGTTGTTTGAATTATGTGTCGGTCATAGTTATTTTTGGGATCGCGACCCTGGTAAGTATTTATGTGATGTTTGCAATGAGTCAAACTGAGTTAGCCCCTGTAGAGGACCAGAGTATAATTTTTTTACAGGCCACCGGTCCTCAGGTTGCTAATGTTAACTACTCTGAAAAGAATGCTCGGAAGATCATAGGTATTTTCGACAGTATCTCTGAGTACAAAGAGAGTTTTATGATCTTAGGCTTTAATAACTCTCGAAACGTCGTCTTTGGTGGGTTTAAAATGAGTCAGGCGCACGAGCGTGACCGACCTCAGTGGGATATACAAGGCGAGCTTCAAGGTAAACTTTTTGGTGTGACAGGGTTCCAGGTTTCGGCCTTTCCAAGGCCTAGTCTCCCTTCGCCAGGGAGGGGATTACCCATCCAATTTGTTTTGATGGCACCATTTGATGATTTAGAATTAAACCTCGCTACGGAGGAGATTTTGTCGCGGGCGATGCAGAGTGGGAAATTTATGTTCCTGCAGAAGTCCGTGGAGTTCAATCGTCCTCAGACTATCATCGATATTGATCGCGATAGGGCTGGTATTTTGGGGATCGAAATGGAATCTCTCGGGACAGATTTGGCTACGCTGCTGGGTGGGAATCATATTAATTGGTTTAATTTGCAAGGCCGTAGCTATAAGGTTATTCCGCAAGTTGAGAATCTGTACAGAGCTAATAGCAAAATGTTAGCTGATTACCATGTGCGCACTTCGTCTGGTGATTTGGTTCCCTTATCTTCGGTTGCTTCCTTTAGAGATATAATTGAGCCCAGCGAAAGACTACAATTTCAACAAAGAAATGCCATCACCTTACAAGGAGTACCTGCTGCAGGTGTGGCGATGGGAGATGCGATAGAATATCTCGAAGAAGTAGCGACAGAGGTGCTTCCTAAAGAATTTACTTGGGATTATGCTGGTGAGTCTAGACAGTACTCGCAGCAGGGTAATGCGCTAGTTGTAACTTTTTTTGTGGCGTTAGTGATAATTTATCTAGTACTCGCCGCACAGTTCGAGAGTTGGCGGGATCCATTGATTATTTTGATGTCTGTTCCAATGTCGATCGCTGGTGCTTTAGTTTTTGTCTCATTGGGCTATGCGACGTCGAATATTTATACACAAGTAGGTTTAATTACCTTAATCGGTTTGATTACGAAAAACGGGATTTTGATTGTTGAGTTTGCGAATCAATTACAAAGAGTTCGTGGATTAGGTAAAAGAGACGCTGTAGAGGAGGCCGCACGAATCAGACTCCGTCCTATCCTTATGACGACAATTTCGATGGTGGTCGCTATGGTACCTTTACTATTAGCGACTGGCCCAGGAGCAGTAAGTCGTTTTCATATAGGACTAGTTATTTCTACTGGTCTCGGAATCGGCACAATATTCACCTTATTTGTTGTGCCCGGATTTTATGTTCTGTTGGCAAGGGAGCATCAGCAGAGAGTTGAACCAGAGGTACAAGGCTAGTCGCTTTATTGTAGCGATATCAGTCTAAATTGTGTATGCTTTCGCCCTCGGGAAAGGTAGTGGGTTATAGTTGGCGGATGTGACTGTCAGCTAATTTTTGTTACAATAGGCGCGTAGCTCAGTTGGTTAGAGCACCACCTTGACATGGTGGGGGTCGTTGGTTCGAATCCAATCGCGCCTACCACAAACACTTTTTCAGATTACGTCTTAATCTACGAGTTTAAATACTATGCCCTCTGTAACCCTACCGGATAATTCGATTCGTTCATTTGATAGCCCTGTGACTGTCGAAGAACTAGCTGCCGATATAGGCTCTGGGCTCGCGAAAGCTACTGTGGCCGGCCGCATAGATGGTAAATTGGTCGATGCCTCTGAATTGATAGTCGATGATGCACGAGTAGAGATTTTGACTGTCAATGATCCAGAAGGTCTTGAGGTGGTCCGACATTCATGCGCCCACCTTCTCGCACACGCATTAAAGCAGTTGTACCCTGAAATAAAGCTTGCCATAGGCCCTGTTATAGAGCATGGGTTTTATTACGATGTGTTGTTGGAAGACTCTTTGGGTGAGGATGATTTGTTCAAAGTCGAGAAACGGATGACAGAGCTTGCAAAACGAAATTATACGGTCAAGAGAAGAGTGGTTGAACGGGCTGAGGCTGCTGCCGTATTTAAAGACCGACAGGAACCCTATAAGCAAATGTTGGTAAATGGTATCCCCGATGGAGAGGTCATCGCACTTTACGAACACGAGGAATACATCGACATGTGTCGAGGTCCCCATGTGACAAATACTAGACACTTAAATGCGTTTAAATTGACAAAAGTGGCAGGTGCATATTGGCGCGGCGACTCCGCTAATGAAATGCTTCAACGAATATATGGTACTGCGTGGGGTAGTAAAAAAGACTTAAAACTCCACCTGCATCAGCTTGAGGAGGCGGAGAAAAGAAATCATCGAAAAATTGGCCCTCAACTTGATCTTTTTCATTTTCAAGAAGAGGCGCCAGGAATGGTATTTTGGCATGATAAAGGTTGGAGGCTTTTCCGAACTGTCAAAGATCATGTGAGAGAAGCTTGCTTTGCTGGATATGATGAGGTTGACACGCCTCAAGTTTTAGATAAGACCTTATGGGAAAGATCAGGGCATTGGGATAAATTTGGTGACATGATTTTCGCGACGCAATCTGACCGGCGTGAATATGCTATAAAGCCCATGAACTGCCCGGGCCATGTGCAAATTTTTAATAATAAATTACGAAGTTACAGGGACCTGCCATATCGTGTGGCCGAATTTGGAGTGGTACATCGTAATGAGCCTTCGGGAACATTACATGGCCTCCTTCGAGCTAGGAGGTTCACCCAAGATGATGCTCATATTTTTTGCGATGAAGAGGATCTTCAGCGTGAGGTTGGGGTACTCATAGACTTAACTTTCAAAGTATACGAAGACTTTGGTTTCGGCGATATTGCCGTCGCATTGTCACTTCGCCCAGAGAAAAGGGTAGGGAGCGACGCGCTATGGGATAAGTCGGAAAATGCACTTGTCACCGCACTAAAAAGGAAGGGACTAGACTTTGCGGTTCAGCCAGGTGAGGGCGCATTTTATGGCCCTAAGATAGAGTTTTCTCTGAAAGACTCTATAGGTCGCGTGTGGCAATGTGGTACTATACAAGTTGATTTCTCAATGCCAGACCGTCTCGGGGCTACTTTTGTTGCCGAGGACGGCCGTCGTAGGGTTCCAGTAATGATTCATCGAGCTATATTGGGTTCCTTGGAGAGATTTATAGGCGTTTTGATTGAAGAGCATGCTGGAAAATTGCCACCATGGCTTTCTCCAGTGCAGGCGGTTGTGATGAATATTACGGACAAATATGCTGATTATGCGTTAGAAGTGTCCGAAAGCTTGAAAAAACATGGGTTTAGGATCGATTTGGACTTGAGAAACGAGAAGATCGGGCTTAAAATCCGCGAGCACACTTTACAAAAAGTGCCTTTTCTACTTGTAGTAGGCCAGCGCGAGCTAGAAACTAGCACCATATCGGTAAGAGCGTTGGATGGAGACGACTTAGGATCTATGAGTATAGAAAAGTTTGAAAATCGGTTGAATCAGGCTATTGGGCTTCGATGCCGAAAACAAAGGGAGGGCTAAGGTATAGCTGCTGATAAAAAGAATAGAGCCAATGACGACATCAGTGCGAGTAAAGTTAGACTGATTGCGGCCGATGGGAACAACAAGGGAGTCGTCTCTATAGAAGAGGCCAGAGACGAGGCAAAAGTGAGTGGCTTGGATCTGGTAGAGATCGTTCCAACCGCTGAACCACCTGTATGCAGAGTTATGGATTTTGGAAAGTTCTTATTTGATGCAAATAAGAAACGGCATGCTGCTAAGAAAAAACAAAAGCAGGTGCAAGTAAAAGAAATGAAATTCCGTCCCGCGACTGATAGTGGAGACTATGAAATTAAGCTTCGGAGTTTGAAGCGCTTTCTCGAGCAAGGTGATAAAGCGAAGGTGACTTTAAGATTTCGAGGGAGAGAGATGGCGCATCAGGAACTTGGTGAACTGATGCTTAAGAGAATCGAGACTGATCTTAGCCAGTTTGGGGTCGTGGAGCAATTTCCGAAATTGGAAGGAAGACAAATGGTAATGGTAATAGCGCCCAAAAAGGCATAGACAACTAATTGGAGAAAAAAATTGCCGAAGTTAAAAACAAATCGTGGTGCTGCTAAAAGATTTAGCCGGACTGGAACAGGAAAAATAAAAAGGGCGCAGTCCTTTCGTAGCCATATTCTGACCAAAAAAAGTCCTAAGCGAAAACGACAATTAAGAAGCGGTGCGCTAATAGCTCCGGCAGATGAAGCAACCATTCGCCAGATGATTCCTGGCATTTGATAATTAAGGATTAGATGATATGGCACGAGTCAAACGAGGCGTACAGGCACATGCACGACACAAGAAGGTTATTCGGTTAGCCAGAGGTTATAGTGGTAGACGAAAAAATGTTTACCGAGTGGCCAAGCAGGCAGTAATTAAGGCGGGTCAATACGCGTACCGAGATAGGAAGCAAAAGAAGCGAGTCTTCCGAGCGCTATGGATAGTAAGAATAAATGCAGCAGCTAGGCAGTGCGGCTTAAGTTACTCTCGATTCATTAATGGCCTTATGAAAGCAGATATTGAAATTGATCGTAAGGTACTAGCTGATCTTGCGGTAAACGATCCTTCGGCATTTGAGGTACTTGCAGAGAAATCCAAGGTAGCCTTAGCGGCTTGATCAGAGAGGCTTTGACTAAGAAGCCGACAACCTTCTTTACTTATAGATAATGAGCGCCGTCAGTTATATATTACGAGAGGCAAGCGCTAAAATAGCTGCGGCTTCTGCATTAACCGAGTTGGCTGAAATTCGCATCCATTACCTCGGAAAGAAAGGTGAATTAACATCTTTGCTAAAGTCATTAGGTAAGCTGCCTCCTGAGGAAAAGCCTGCGGCAGGACAAGTCATCAACGCAGCAAAAAATGAACTTCAACATTTGTTAAATGCGAAGAAAGAAGACTTAGAAAAAAATATCGCGGATATCAGTTTAGAAAAAGAATCTATAGATGTCACTCTTCCGGGCAGGGGGTCGGTACAAGGTTCTTTGCATCCGGTAAGTATAGTGCAGCAAAGGATAGAAGATTTATTTCTCCATATGGGATTCTCGCTAGAGAGAGGGCCAGAGGTGGAGGACGAGCACCATAATTTTAACGCACTCAATATTCCTGAGCATCATCCTGCTAGGGCCATGCATGATACTTTCTATCTTGAAAATGGCTTGCTTCTGAGGACACACACCTCTCCAGTTCAAATTAGAGTGATGTCGGAGAGAGGTGCGCCATTAAGGATTATATCTCCGGGTAGAGTTTATCGTTGTGACTATGATCAAACGCACACTCCTATGTTTCACCAAGTGGAAGGACTGTGGTTGGGGGATGGAGTAACGATGTCTGAGTTAAAAGGTTTGCTGGATAAATTTTTACAAAGTTTCTTCGAGCATGATGGACTTGCGATAAGATATCGACCTTCGTATTTCCCATTTACTGAGCCTTCTATGGAAGTCGATATCAAGATTAATTCTGAATATGGAATTACCGGATGGCTGGAAGTACTTGGCTGCGGTATGGTGCATCCTAGAGTTCTATCAAATGTTGGCATTGACCCCCGTGAAAGCAGTGGCTTTGCCTTTGGAATGGGTGTGGAAAGACTAGCAATGCTTAAATACGGTATATCAGATTTGCGATTGTTTTTTGAAAACGACCTCGAATTCATCAATCAGTTTGGTCGGTAGTTAGTCAGAAATGAAACTTAGTGAAAAATGGTTAAGAACCCGAATCGATGTCGAACTCGATTCGAGGCAATTAGAGGACTCTCTCACTTTGTGTGGACTTGAAGTTGATTCTGTAACGCAAGTGTGTGATCCCCTACCTGGTGTGATTGTTGGTAAAGTGGAAGAGGTAAAACGTCACCCGAATGCTGAAAAGCTATCAATTTGCTTAGTTTCCGACGGGGATGCTAGCTTACAAGTAGTATGCGGGGCAGCGAATGTGCGTGCCGGAATGAAGACTGCTTTAGCTACGCCTGGGGCGTTACTTCCAGGGAATAAGGTTATAAAAAAGACTGTGATTCGTGGTGTTGAGTCGAATGGTATGCTGTGCTCGGCCAGTGAGTTAGGCATCGGTGAAGATAGTGACGGTATTTTAGATTACCCAGAAGATTTATCGATTGGTGATGAATTATTTGAAGTTTTAGGCCTAGATGACAATATATTTGATATTGATATAACTCCAAATCGCGGTGATTGCTTTTCGCTAATAGGCGTGGCGCGAGATTTGTCGGCGATGACAGGTGGTGCGCTTAAAGATTTTGATATACCAGAGGTTGTCAGCACTTCGTCGCAAGTACGTCACGTGGACATATTGTCGGACAGTGGATGCCAAAATTACGTAGGGAGAATTATCAAAGGGATTAACCTTCAGACTAAAACTCCAATAGATATTAGCGAGTGTCTAAGGAGGTCGGGCGTACGACCAATCAACCCGGTTGTGGATGTTACCAATTTCGTCATGCTTGAATTAGGACAACCAATGCATGCCTTTGATGACAATCAAATTAATGGAGCGATAGAAGTTCGAGAAAGTTCCCGTGGGGAAGCTTTTCATTTGCTTGATGGAAATGAATTAACTCTAGAAGAAGGGTCGTTAGTAATTGCGGATAAGGACGGACCAATTGCGCTAGCCGGAGTAATGGGCGGCTTAGGTTCTTCTGTAACCGACCAGACTACTGATATCTTTTTAGAAAGTGCATTTTTTGATCCAATCTCACTGTCGGGGGTTGCCCGAAAGTATCGCATGCGCACTGATGCATCAATTCGGTTTGAGCGAGGCGTTGATCCCCTCATGCAGCGGCGTGCTATAGAGAGGGCTACCGCTATGATAGTAGAAATATGCGGTGGTGATCCGGGACCTTTGACTTGTGCAGCTAGTGAGGAGAATTGTTATCAAGCGCCGATAATCAATTTCTCCCCTGCATCAGTGAATCGACTTGTTGGTATTACCGTGTCTCCTGAAAGGATTATAAAGCTTTTGGAGGCCTTGGAAATTCAAGTACGTGTTGAAGGAGATAATTGGCTAGTGACTCCACCCTCCTTTCGATTTGATTTGCGAGAAGAAGCGGATTTAGTAGAAGAGGTCGCTCGGTTGGAAGGTTACGATAATATTCCTTCTCGAAGTCCTGTCGGTAGATTGGAACCTGGCTTGCTCGATTTAGATTCCTTATGTGAGCGTGCAGCTAGGAAGTTGCTGGCTAAAAAAGGTTACAGTGAAGCAATCACTTATAGCTTTATTTCTAGTGACAAATGTGAATACTTTTTAGATGAGGGACCACATCTGAAATTAGTGAACCCGATTTCAAACGAAATGGAAGTCATGAGGCCCTCCATACTACCAGGTCTCTTAGATGTGTCGATTTATAACCTTAATCGCCAGCATAATACCGTCCAAGTTTTTGAAATAGGTAGGGTTTACCGTAGTGGTAGTGAGGGAGTAGCGGAAGCGAAGTATCTAGCCGGCATCCGATGTGGTTTGTCTGCTGACTCTGGTTGGACGAGTGGACGACGCGAGTTAGATTTTTACGATATAAAACATGATGTAGAAGTGTTATTAGCTGAACTAGGCATGACAGAAGTAAGATTTAAAGCAAACTCTCCTAAAGGATTCCACCCTACACGGACTGCAGAAATATGGGTCGGATCTGATTCAAAAGGCTTTGTGGGAGCCTTGTCGCCTGCACTTTTAGATACTATAGGCATAGAAAAGCCCGTTTATGCTTTTGAGATATGTATTGAACGATTAGATGCTCAGAAGGACAAAAGATATGTTCCCGTATCTAAATACCCAAGCATAAGGAGAGACATCAATATCGTACTAGATGTCGAATTAGAGGCCCAGAGCCTCTTAGATGTAGTTTGGGCGAATAGCGACGATATTCTTCATGACTTACAGTTACTTGACGTATATCAAGGGCAAGGTATTGATTCTCTGAAAAAAAGTATCACTTTGAGCTTGATTTTTCGGAATAATTCGCGCACTCTTACGGACTTAGAGATTGAAAACGCGTGTAGAATTATTCTATCGGCGATCGAAAAGCAGCTTGGTGGTGTATTGAGAGAATAAACCCATGACTCTGACTAAAGGTGATATGGCAGAAAAATTGTTCGAGGATCTTGGCCTTAATAAGCGAGAGGCTAAAGAATTAGTTGAAGCATTTTTCGAAGAAGCGCGTAAGAGCCTAGAGGCTGGGAATCAGGTGAAATTGTCCGGTTTTGGAAACTTCGATTTACGAGATAAAAAGCAAAGACCAGGAAGAAATCCGAAAACGGGCGAAGAAATACCAATTTCTGCACGTAGAGTAGTTACATTTAGACCAGGCCAGAAGCTTAAAGCAAGAGTGTCATCATATGCTGGAACCATCGAACAATAACGAATTACCTGTAATACCCGGGAAGCGGTATTTTACGATTGGAGAAGTAAGTGAGCTCTGCGCGGTTAAACCGCATGTCTTGAGATATTGGGAGCAGGAATTTCCTCAACTTAAGCCTGTTAAAAGAAGAGGGAATAGAAGATATTATCAACGACAGGAAGTAATTCTAATAAGACAGATTAGAAGCTTACTCTACGAGGACGGCTTTACTATCGGTGGAGCTCGTCAAAAGCTGTCTGGTGACGAGGTTAAAGCAGACTCAAGTGTTAGTCAGCAGATAGTGAAACAGCTTCGATTAGAGCTTGAAGAAGTTTTAACCCTATTAAAAAATTAAGTTAGAATCCTCTAACCAAAAATTGAAATGTTTAAAAAGTCATGTCGGGGCGTAGCGCAGCCTGGTAG
>CALJHG010000030.1 GCA_938075585.1 uncultured Gammaproteobacteria bacterium
AATCGGATTTATGGAGATAATTTTGTCAAAGCACTGTCGTCTGTTAGCGCTAAAGTATATGTAATGCCATCTGCAACCGATGCTTATTTTCCGCCCGAGGATAGCCGTAATGAGGTTAGCCTTATGTCTACCGCAACGTTGAAGACAATACAATCGGAATGGGGACATTGGGCTGGTTCTGGACGCTGCGCTGCTGATACTGCATTTATTAATGATCAATTATTGGAGCTACTTGAGACGTGAAACTAAATAATCTTACTGCTACTCAAGCCGCCGAATTACTGGCACGTAAAGAGATTAGTTCCGTTGAGTTGACTCAGGCGTGTTTAGACAGAATAGCCGAGAGAAACCATGACGTGGGTGCGTTTGTGCATATTGATCCTGAGTTTTCATTAAAGCAAGCAGCTATTGCTGATGCGTCTGAAAGTAAATCTAAGTTACATGGAGTGCCTTTCGGTGTTAAGGACGTTATCGATACTAAGGATTTTCGCACTGAACGAGGCACAGTCATCCATGAGGGCCGTCAACCTCTAGAGGATGCAAAATGTGTGAAGTTAATGCGAGAAGCTGGAGCGGTCTTGCTTGGTAAGCTGGTTACTACTGAGTACGCGATGTTTACTGCTAACGAGACACGTCATCCATTGGATCTGAATCGGACAGCGGGTGGTTCGTCAAGTGGAACGGGTGCCGCAGTGGCAGATAATATGGTACCTATTGCGTTTGGCAATCAAACAGCGGGCTCTCTTATCCGCCCCGCGGCTTTCTGCGGTGTTTACGGGCTTAAACCTAGTCATGGTACGACCGATGGTACGGGCATTTTACCTTTACAATTATATTTCGACACGCTGGGTTATATGGCAAGAGATGTTGAAGATCTTAAAGACTTTTATTCTATTGTTAGCGGTATTGACCAAAATAAAACATGGCCGGAGGCTCGCAAACCTCGGATTGGATTATGTCGAACATTTCAGTGGGACTTCGCCGATCGAGAGAGCCAAGAAGTGCTAGAGAAAACTGGAGAGCAATTTCAGTCGCTTGGTATCGATGTTGTTCCGTTTGAGTTACCCGTTGCTTATGAGAATTTAGTGGAGGTACATCGACGAATTCTCTACAAAGGGATAAGTGACTCTCTTTCAGTCGATTATGAAACTGCTTCTGATTCAATGAGCAAAGGACTAATCGATGTTATCGAAGAGGGTCAAGCTTGTTCTCAAGATGCTTTCTTGGCGGCATTTAAGTTGGCAGATGCCTGTCGCTCTGGGGTAAATGAGATCCTCAAAGACGTAGACGCAATTATTTGCCCGAGCGCGCCTGGCGAAGCGCCAGAGGGTTGGGGTACCGGTAGCCCTATATTCCAAGTAATGTGGACTTTACTCGGCGTGCCTTGTCTAAATTTACCAGTAGGTTTTGGACCCAATGAGATGCCCTTAGGCATACAGTTGATTGGTCGACGAAATGACGACGCAACTATTTTATCACTCGGCCAACATGTCATGAAGAACTTTCGCTCAATTAAAATCGAGAAATAGTGGTATGTCGAAAATTAAATTGTTTTTAGCTTCAGAACTAGAAGTTAACCAGATCCGTCAAGTTGAGTTGGACGCTCGTGAGCCCATAGCGATTTATAACTTAGACGGAGAATATTTTGCTACCGATGATACGTGCACGCATGGAAATGCATCGATGGCCGAGGGTGATATTGATGGCAGTGAAGTTTATTGCCCCTTTCATATGGGCGCTTTCGATATTCGGACAGGTGAGGCGACAGTTGCTCCTTGCAGTGTCCCTCTGAAAACCTATGAGGTTGGTATTGAAGATGGTTATCTTTTTATTTTAATGGAAGATTAATGAAGTATAGAACTTACCGAATAGGGCAAATCGTGCCTAGCTCGAATATCACGATGGAAACAGAGGTGCCTGAGATGCTTTTAAGAGCTGAGGTTCCCGAGGACGTGAGATTTACGTTCCATTCATCAAGGGCGCCTATGAAAAATGTTTCCGCCGAAGAATTAGCACGAATGAATTCTCATATGGAACGTTGTGCGATTGAATTGACCGACGCTCGGATGGATGTCATTGCGTCTGCTTGTTTGGTCGCGATCATGTCACAAGGGACCGGGTTTCATCGAACGGTGGAAGAAAATTTGAAGCTAGTGACGTGTGATGACGCACCTGATACTAGGATCCTGACCAGTGCAGGATGCCTTGTCGACTCCTTAAAAGCGATTGGAGCTAGACGTGTTGCCTTGATTACGCCGTATATGAAAAACCTGACTGCGTTAGTTGCGGGCTACATAGAGCACGAGGATATTGAGGTTTTAGATACTATTTCTCTCGAAATTCCTAATAACTTAGAGGTCGGCAGTCAAGATCCGAATAATCTGCTTAAGATCGTTCATCAACTCAAAACAGCGGAAGCAGATGCAGTGATCTTATCCGCGTGTGTGCAAATGCCGTCGCTTGCCGCGCTAGCTGAAGCGCAAAAGATGTTTAGTGTGCCGGTGTTGTCTACAGCCGCTGCTACGGTGTTTCAAATTCTTCGGTCCCTGAATTTGCCAACTGCTGTTCCAGACGCGGGTGATCTTTTATCTGGGCGGTATAGTTAACCATTCATAGTGTCCGCGCGATAATTTCTTTCATTACCTCGCTCGACCCCCCCGCAATACGAGTTATCCTCTGACCAGCCCATAGTCTAGCGATAGGGTATTCCCACATGTAGCCGTAACCACCAAAAAGCTGCAAGCAATCGTCTAAGACTTCGCACATAGTCTCAGTAGCGAAGAGCTTGGCCATAGCGGCGTCATTGGCATCTAACGCTTCCATCATATGAAGCTCAAGACAATGATCGATGAAGTTACGCACTACAGTAGCTTTGGTCTTTGCTTCTGCCAATTTAAATCGTGTATTTTGGAATGAAAAAATAGTCTTCCCGAAAGCTTCTCTGTCTTTAGTATATTCGACAGTTTCTGATAAAGCTGCTTCAATAGTGGATGCGGCTCTTATTCCTACTATCAATCTTTCTTGCGCGAGTTCCTCCATAAGATACTTGAAACCCATGTTTTCTTTCCCAATCATCCTATCAGGAGTCACTTTGACATTAGCGTAAAAAAGCTCAGAAGTGTCTTGCGCCTTCCAACCGATTTTTTCTAAGTTTCGCCCCCTAGTAAAACCACCGTCATTTCGTTCAACTACTAGCAGGCTTATCCCTTTCGCCCCAGCAGTGGCATCTGTTTTACAAGCTGTGATGACTAGATCAGCCAGATGCCCATTAGAAATAAAGGTTTTCTGACCATTCAATGTATAGTCATCCCCGTCTCTGACCGCCGATGTTTTTATTCCCGCCAGATCACTACCAGCACCTGGCTCAGTCATAGCTATAGCCCCAATTATTTGGCCAGAACACATTCCTGGCAGCCATTTTTTCTTTTGTTCTTCAGTGCCGTGGTTGAGGATATATGGCGCTACTATTCCCGAATGGAGATGAAACGCCACCCCGCTAGCATCCACTTTCGCCAATTCTTCAGTAACTATAGCGGTGTGTAAGAAGTCACCGCCAGGCCCACCATACTCGGCCGGCACAAAAGAACAAAGTAGTCCATTTTCGCCGGCCGACTTCCAGACTTCGCGACTGACAACTCCGTCTTTTTCCCATTGTGGGTGAAAGGGTACAATTTCTTTTTCAACGAACTTTTTAACGGTTGTTCTAAAGATCTCATGATCCTCAGAATAGACAGTTCGTTCTAGCATTACCGACTCCTTAA
Source organism: uncultured Gammaproteobacteria bacterium (assembly GCA_938075585.1). Lineage (GTDB taxonomy): Bacteria > Pseudomonadota > Gammaproteobacteria > UBA4457. Next base: position 3,762 of record CALJHG010000030.1, read on the forward strand.
ATTTGACGTCAATTGAGCTGCCTAAGCCTTAGCTTGAGACTGATTTCAAACAACTTATAGCAGCTCTTACCAATCATTACCCAGGAAACTTAGTACAATCACGTTACTGCAATAGACTATAGTTTATTTTTAACAGATTTTTCTGAATAATGTTACATTTAGTAGGTTTCGCATCTAATTTAGTGTTGCTGAAACTTTTATAGCTTTAGCAAATTCTGCGAAAGGGTAGTTTTAAATACGATACAAATTGAGGGGCTTTGATAATGAATTTAGGAAAATACGGCGTCTTCACGTTTACGGACATGCTAGGAGCTCCCGAACTGAGCGAGTTAGCGAAACGCGTTGAAGACTTAGGTTATTCAACACTTTGGTATCCTGAGGCTTTTAACTACGAAGCATTTGGCCTAGGAAATTATTTGCTCAGCGAGTCGTCTAGCCTTGTGGTCGCAAGTGGTATAGCAAACATGTATGCGCGTGATCCGGCCGCGTCCGTTATGGGGTGCAATACGCTGAATGCATTGTCAGGAGGTAGATTCATTCTGGGCTTAGGGGTTTCGCATGCGCCGCTAGTTTCTGATATGCGAGGCCACGAATATAAAAAACCTGTCGCTACTATGCGGAAATATTTGGATGATATGGATCAGGCTTGGGAGGCGCTAGGAGGTGCTCCTGCAGAAAAGCAGGTCATGCTGGCGGCTCTTGGCCCAAACATGTCGGCACTTGCAGCCGAGCGTACTTTAGGTGCCTTCCCCTACAACATAACACCCGAACAAGCCCAACTTTCTCGAAAAGCTATGGGAGATAGGGGAGCCATTGTGTGCGAGCAAAAAGTCTGTCTTAGTACCAACGCTGAAGAAGCCAGAGCCGCTGCCAGAGCCGCATTGGGGCCGTATCTCCCATTACCTAACTATTATAAAAACTGGTTTAGGCTAGGCTTTGATGAAACCGATCTAGAAAATGGCGGTAGCGATAGACTGATGGACGCTATGGTTATCTGGGGATCAAGTGAAGAGATCGACGAAAAATTAAACGGATATTTTGATAATGGAGCGGATCAGGTAGTGATCCAACCCATCCGGCCTGATGGCCAGCCTGGCCCCGATTGGGCGGCACTAGAGGCCCTAGCAAAGTAAAAAGGCTCTACGGACTATAACCTCTGTCTGTTTTGAAATGTTACTGGTCACCCACTTAGGTGGCCCTCATTTTATTTTGTAAAGGAAAACCCAAAATTGTTTAGTTATGTAGATAAGTCCATAAGGCAACGACTGGAAGTTCAAGGCTTACTTCGGGTTTTAAACAAGGACGGAATCGCTGTCGATCCCGATGACGGCTCCGCATTTATGTCATTGCTCGGACCTGTGCCAATTCCTCGAATGATAGATGGTATTGAAGTCGTGCTTGAGTGGTACCCGTTTGTAAGACGGACGGAGTTGTCTACCGTTTTAGAGTCTGCAAAAGAGGTAGAAAATGGAGGGGAAGAGGCTTTTCGAAATTTGTTGAGTAACTCTATGTTAGTTAATTCAGTATTTGCCTTACCTAATTTCACTGCAGCTAGTAACCCTCTAGTCCGAGTCCATTCCTGTTGTCTGACGGGTGATATTTTTGGTTCTAAAAGGTGCGATTGTGGCCCTCAATTGGATGCAGCATTTTCTCAAATGAAGCAAGATGGCGGAGGTGCTGTAGTTTATATGAGTGGTCATGAAGGTAGGGGAATTGGCCTTTGGGCTAAAGCCATTACCTACTTATTACAGGATGCAGGGCAGGATACGTATGAAGCAAATACGGCTCTTGGTCTCCCAGAAGATTGCAGGGATTTCAGCGAAGCAGCTGTAGTATTGCGGTTTTTGTTGAATAATCGACCTATTCGACTTTTATCTAATAACCCGGATAAAAGCGCCGCGCTTAGGGAAAATGGTCAGCAGGTCTCAGAGCACGTTCAGCTGATTGCCGGTGTTTGTGAACATAACCAAAGGTATATGGATGCCAAAAGGGACAGAGGACATAAAATCTAGTAAAGTCGATAGTTACCAGTGCTAGCGAATTCAATGACTACAGAGTTACAATACTTAGTCGTCTCTTGCTGAGGGTCGGGGGCGTGAAAAATCTACTGTTTTTATTTTAAAGAGGGGCCAATATGATATATCCGTTAAAATCGAAGTGTACAATGGGTTTGAAATTAATCGTCGTGTCTTTTTTTATGGTTTTTTTGACCCCGTCTTTTGCTGGCCACCATGACGAAAAGTTGATTAAGTTATTTCAAGTTAACAGCGGGATTATCGAGATGGATAAAGGCTATCTCACTGCGATGCGTGATGTCGGTACGATTATCAAGGTGCCTGTGGCAATGTATATCATTGACCATCCTAGGGGGTTGGTTCTTTACGATACTGGTACTAATGTTGCAATAGCTGATGGTAACTGTGCTAGCTATTGGGGTGAAGGACTGTGTGCTGCTTTTCATGGTAAGCAAACACGCGACGAGGTGATTGATCGTTGGCTAGAGAAATTTGGCTATTCGGTTTCCGATGTTAAATATGTAGTGACTTCGCACATGCATCTAGATCACGGTGGAAACACCGAAATGTTCCCGAATGCGGTTCATGTGGTGCAGAAAGCGGAAATGCAGGCAGCGTGGTGGCCCGAAAAATTTCAGCGTGCAGCATTTGTTTTGGCCGACTATGATGACGCTAGAGACTTCGACTACCTGCAGTTAGAGGGAGATTTTGATTTGTTTGGAGATGGCACCATGGTTGTTTTGGATACCAAGGGTCATACTCAAGGACATCAGTCACTGATGGTGAAACTTAAGAATACCGGAACACTTTTATTGGCAGGTGATGCGGTTTATACACCTGAAAATGAGAATGGAGTGACCCCAGGTATAACTTGGAGTACGAATGAATCAATGAAATCGATAGATAGATTGAAAATGATTCGTGACAGGGAACAAGGTGAGATCTGGTACTCTCATGGACGTGCCCAATTTGACTCCCACAAGCACGATAGTGCCTACGACTAGATAGTTTTTCTATTTGAGGCTTGACGAGTATGAGTGAGCCTCTTTTGGAACTCCGGAATGTATGGAAGCGTTTCGGTCGGTATGAGGTATTAAAACATTTAAATCTGTCCGTTGGTAAAGGTGAGATAGTTGGTCTTCTCGGGCCAAATGGCTCCGGAAAAACTACTACTCTTAGAATTGCGGCAGGGTATTCCTGGTCCGACAAGGGGCAGGTTCTGATATCTGGTGAGGGCGTTTTTCCTAACGCGCCTTTTAGCAGGAGGGATGTAGGCTATTTGCCCGAGAAGGTACCACTTTACGATCCTTTCCGTGTGTCGGAATACCTGAATTTTCTTGCCTCAGTGCGCGGCCTTCGCGGACAAATAGCCAAAGATGCTGTTCAGCGTGTTTTGCAAGAGCTTGATTTATCTGCTGTCGAAGGAAGGTTGATTGGTCATTTATCTAAAGGCTTTAGACAGCGCGTTGGGCTCGCGCAGGCGCTTTTATCGCAACCTAAGATACTCTTGTTGGACGAACCGACAAATGGCCTTGATCCAGGTCAACTAGTAGAGGCACGAGATATGATACGCCGTGCCTCAAAAGATCGGGCAGTAATTTTTTCTACGCACATAATGCAAGAAGTGTCAGCTCTATGCACTAGAGTAGTGTATCTGCTTGATGGGAACCTTCGTTTAATTCCACTCGTCAGCGATTGGTCTATCGGGGGTACCATAAAGGCTCGTGTTCGTTGCGAGACTATTGATATATTGCTGACCAAAATAGGTCAGCTTTCTCCAGATATACGCTCCGAAAGAATTGATCAAGGCGAGAATATTTTTGACCTTGAGCTAGATTGCTCTAGCGATCTGCGAGGAGAGTTATCTGCACTACTTGTGACGAGCGGAGAGCTACTTTCCTTTCAGTCTGAAACCTTGAGTTTAGAGAAGCGCGTGTTGAAACTGTTGGACGAAAAAGGGAAATAAGTTGGGTCTATATCAGTTCACTGCGCTAATAAAACACGAGTTAAAATATTACTTTGTGACTCCTATAGCTTACGTAGTGATTGCTGTCTTTTGGTCAGCTAGTGGTTTTTTTTTTAGTTTCAATCAATTATTTGTAAGCGCAATAAATATGGTGAGCGCTTTTCATAACATGAGTTTGCTTCTGATGCTTATGATTCCTTTCTTGTCGATGAGAACATTTGCAGAAGAAAGACAGAATAATACGTTAGAGCTTCTTATGACTCTGCCAATATCGGAGGCGGCGCTAGTTTGGGCTAAATATTTAGCCCTCATGACGATAGTGTTATTGATGCTGTTAGGCAGTGCCGTGGCTGTCGCAATTCTCAGTTATTTTGGCGATCCCGATTACGGACCGATTGTTGGAGGTTACATCGGAATCTTTTTATTGGCTGCTAGTTTTTCTGGAATAGGCGTTCTTATGTCGTCAATTTCCACTAATCAGATAGTGGCTGCCGCTCTCACCTGGTTTTGTTTGCTTTTAATGTGGTTTGCAGATTATGGTGCCTCTTTGTTTCCCAGTTCCTGGCTTGTTTATTTTTTTCAATATATTTCGTTTTCGGTCCACTATCTAGATCTCATTCGTGGAGTTCTGACGAGAGGAACACTAATATATTTTATAAGTGTGATTTTTCTCACTTTAGTAGTTTCAGTTCAGATACTCAGAGTAAAGCGAAGCTAAAGTATGGCCGTCAGATTTAAAAAGAGATCGCGACTGATATTGTTACCTCTTGTGTCGGTATTTATCTTTACTGTGGCTTTAAATTTTTGGGCGCACCAAAACCCCGCGAGAATCGATTTGACATCGGGCCACGTATACACCCCAGATTCAAACGCGCTTGCTATCGTGGGAGGTTTGACTAAATCAATCAATATCACTTTTTTTTATGATGTTCGAAGCCGAGCGATGCAGGATGCACGTTACTTATTGGAATACTATGCACAACTATCACCTTATATTAATTTATCTGCACACGACCCAGTTCTGGAGCCAGCAATTGCGGAGCTGCATCAGGTGAAGTTTGCTGGTGCTGCTATTTTTGAGAGTAGTGGCCGGAGAGTCAGGCTAGAACAGCTTGACGAAGTACAATTTCTTAATGCGCTCATTCGCGTCTCTAGTGATGCCGCAGGATTAGTCTGTTTTACTGATGGACATATAGAGAGTAACCCATTTAGTTTTCAATCTCATGACCATATCGAAAATGATGATCACGGCCATGATCATTCGTTTGGTGGGCGACCACTTACCCTACATGAAAGGCATGGAATGGGAATGGCCAAGAATGCGTTGGAGACGATGGGATATAAGGTCGAGCAGAGGTTGCTGCTTGGAGGACCGAATGCTTTAGCGGATTGCTCTGTTGCAGTTGTCGCCTCGCCTCAAGCAGCTTTTTCTGCGAGAGAGAGCGCACAACTTGATACATATCTTAGAAATGGCGGACACGGACTATTTATGCTGGAACCATTTATCGAGAACGGATTGGATGAGCTGTTGGAAACTTACGGCATTGCTGTGTCGTTGACCAGAATCGTGGATTCGAAAAATTACTACTGGACTGACCCGGGTACCCCTGCTGTGACAAACTATGAGAGGCATCGTCTGACTCGGAACTTACCACTTTCTTTTTTCCCTGGGGTGGCTGAAATCAAGCCTGCTGCCAATGGCATTCCCTCCGATGTTTCGATAGCACCGCTGATAAATACGAGCGAAGACTCCGTTATCGCTAATCAAGATGAGCTCCAAGCTCGATCCCGAACAATTATGGTACTCGCGTCGAGAGAAATGAGTGGGGGAAGAATCATTGTTATTGGTGATGGAGACTTTTCTACTAATTCCTTTTTCGGGGCTCTTGGTAACGGGCAATTGTTTCTCAATAGTATCAGCGAGTTATTGGATCAGAATAAGTTGGTTGATATAGTGCCGAGAAATTACGAATTAGGTACGATGCGGTTAAGTAATATTCAGCTAAAGAGTGTTTTTATCATCACGATCGTAGTGATTCCTTTTAGTTTGGTCATGATTGGTCTGCTTGTTTGGCGCAGTCGGAGATAACGGTGGGGTATCTATGGACGCTTCTGATGTGCATTGGAGTATTTTTGGCGTTCGATTCTTTTCGATCCAAGCCGCATCTGGGTCAAGAGCATTATCATGGTATGCAGGATGCTGGACAACTTTTATTATCTCGCCCATTCGAAATTTCGATTATTTTAGAAACCAAGCAATTTACCTTCGTACAAGAAGGCGATGATTGGAGATATGTGACCCAAGAGGCATACGGTAATAGTCTGCAAGACTTGTTTAATGATGCTTTAACATTACTTTTAGTTGCTAAGGTCGAGAGAACTTTTTCTGTGCTCAAAACTGAGTTAAGTGACTATGGCATTAACGAGGAGGCACTTACCCTAGTGGCGACTGCTGAAAATACAGACTTAAGTATCAGACAACGGTTTAAGTTCGGTAATGTTACACCAGATCTTTTTGGACAATACGTTTACGACGAGCAGGGCGCAGTAGTTCATATTATACCTGCGTATCAAGGTCAGAATTTGAGAGATCTAATACTCCGCGTATCAGGTATAACTAATTACTGACGTATTTTCAGTTTGTAAAACTACGTCTAAAACCATTTTAGGATGGTATGGACTTATAGCTGAGAATTGACCCATAATTAGTGTTTCATAAAATAGATTTGCGATAGGGGAGATTGCGGTGAAGTTTGCATCAAGACTGGTTTTAATCGTTACGTCAATATTATTGAGTTCTGGAGCTTTCTCCTCCGAAGACGGCAAGGCCGTCTATGACAAGCAATGTGCAAGCTGTCACGATAATGCAGCTGGTCGAACACCTACAAAAAAAATGCTAAATGATCTCTCGGCGCAAGCCATCGTTACATCCCTCGAGACGGGTGTTATGCGTGTGATAGGTCAGTGGAACATGGACGGAAGTCAAAGGGTGGCGGTCGCTGAATATTTGTCTGGGGAAAAATACGATGCCGCATGGGCTGCTGATGATAGTAATAGCTGCGCGTCGTCTGCTTTGGTGTCCAGTGATCCCTTTGAAAAACCGCACTGGAATGGCTGGGGTAATGGTGATGAGAATGCTCGTTTTCAACGTGCGGACATGGCGGGATTAACTAAGGCAGATGTGGCTAATTTAGAGCTAGATTGGGTTTTCGCCTTTCCGGGCGAGACTAATGTCGAGAGTCAACCGACAGTGGTTGATAATCGGATTTATATGGGCAGTAAAAGTGGCTTGTTGTATATGCTGGATGCCCGAAGCGGTTGCACATATTGGACGTTCCAAGCCGGCAGCAGTATTAAGAACTCAGTACTGATTAAGCAGGTTGGAGACGATGATAGGCTGATGGCATTTTTCGGAGATATTTCTGGTTGGATTTACTCATTAGATGCGATAACCGGCGAGTTAATTTGGAAAATTAGAGGCGACTCTCACCCCGCTGCCCGAATAGTAGGTGGAATACAGCATCATGATGGCTCCTTGTATGTGGGTATGACGTCGTTAGAGGAAGGGCTTGCTATAGACCCTAATTATTCTTGTTGCTCCTTTCGTGGAACAATTTTAAAAGTTGACGCTGCGACTGGGCGGACTATTTGGCAAACATACACAATTGATGAGACGCCAAAAGCGCGGGGTAAAAACAAGCGCGGCAATTCTGTTATGGGTCCCTCTGGGGCAACGGTTTGGTCCGCGGTCACTTTGGATAAGAAGTTAAACCGACTGTATGCGGCTACTAGTGATAACTACTCCCAACCCGCTACGGGTACTTCAGACTCTATCGTCGCTTTATCAATGAGTACCGGTAAGATCGAATGGGTTTATCAAGGACTTGTGGGTGATGCCTGGAACGCAGCTTGTCAGAATGGTACAGGTGAAAATTGTCCAGATGACGCAGGTCCCGATGAGGATATGGGCTCGTCTCCAATGCTAATGACTTTGCCGTCGGGGAAAAGAATTTTGGCGGCTGGTCAGAAGACCGGTGTCTTGCATGTTATGGATCCTGACAACAATGGAAAACTGTTGTGGCAAAAGAAGTTGGCGGAGGGTGGTATCTTAGGCGGCATCGAGTGGGGTCCCGCTAATGATGGAGAGCAGATTTATGTGGCTGCGGCAGATGCTACTTGGCGAGAGCAAAGATTTCTTTCCGCTGATACTGAACTGAACCCCGAGACAGGAGGTGGTATGTTCGCGCTTGATCCCGCAAGCGGTAAAATTAATTGGGAGGCTCCTCCCGGTAGTTGTGAGGGTCGGATTGGATCTCCAAATAAGTGCAGTCCTGCCCAAAATGCCGGAGTGACAGCAATTCCGGGTGTCGTTTTTTCGGGAGCTTTAAGTGGAATTCTAAAGGCTTACGACACCGAAAACGGCCAAGTCGTCTGGGAGTACGATACTGTCAGAGATTTCAGTTCGGTCAATGGTGCGAAAGCTCGAGGAGGGGCATTAGATGGCCCAGGCACCGTCGTGGTGGATGGTACTGTTTTTGTGACATCCGGATACGCTAAATTTGGCGCGCATGGAGGCAATGTATTGCTGGCGTTTAAGCCAAAAAATCAATTGACGATGAACGACTAAATTAGTGTTAGAACAGCTCCGCTAAGCCCAATGGTCTTTGTTCTGCGTCGCCCTCGAAAGGAGCTTCATCTTCAAATGGCATACTGGATTGGCCACAAACGAACTGACTAGTAATGCACGCGATGTGAATACCGTGAAGGCGAGCTGTTTCTCGATCACTTTGGGGCGGAGCTATTTCAGATGACTCATCAATGTTAGCCTGCGCCATCACGCCGACATAGCCGCCAATACGGTTCAAGTCGTTTTCACTGCCTTCAGAGGAGTAGTGGCCACCCAATATGGGTTGTGGAACCCAAATCATTGCCATCTGACTTGCAAAAATAAACATTTGATTTAGACAATTAAGTTTGTCTCCAGAGCGTCCTGCCGAGACGGTGAAACCAGAAGCGATTTTATTTTTCCACATCCTTTTTAACCAGACTTCTCCTGCCAGTTTTTCTACGAATAGTTTGAACTTGCCAGAGACGCTTCCAATGTAGGTGGGAGAACCAAAAACTATTGCTTGTGAGCCATGCAGCAGTGACCAATTTTCCTCAACTTTATCAACGTGTACTAGGTGCCCAGAAGCATTCTTTATAGAATTAATACCAGATGCTATTGAGTTAGCGAGAACCTCAGTTTGGCCCTTAAAATTGCTGTCATATACGATACTTATGTTAACCACTTCTTTCCTGCTACGAATATTTTTCAAGGGCCTAGTATCAGTGGTTTCTAGTATGGGGTCTACTGTTCTGGGCAATATAGCTGACTAGACGATGTGCGACTTATACTGACAAGTCCGTTTAACGCATATATATGTTGACTATTTGTCCTTAAGTAGCAATTATTGGATTTAGTGGCATTTTTTTGTATAGAGGGATTATGGACAGATGGACCGAGATACGTACCGCTTACCAGGTCGCCAAATTTGGCACGGTAAGTGCTGCAGCTGATAGCTTGGGGATCCACCGAGCTACAGTGATTCGGCATATTGATGCCTTAGAGGCTGAGCTTGGTGGTAAGGTTTTTCATCGTCACGCGCGCGGATATACCGTCACAGAAGTTGGTGAAGACTTGATGCGAGTGGCGCAGCGAACGGAAGAGCATTTCGAAGGCTTAGCTGGACGAACTAAGGGCAGGGCTGGGGAAATAACCGGGGAGCTAATACTCACCTCACCCAAGGGAATTAGTCCCCTGTTGCTGCCGGTCATACGCTCTTTTCAGCATCTGAATCCTCAAACGAGGGTTAATTATCGTACCAGCCCTGAACTCTTCAGGTTGGAATATGGCGAGGCCCATGTAGCAGTAAGAGCTGGACGTAAGCCCACTGATCTGGATAACGTCGTATTACCCTTTTTATCCATTCGAAGAGCATTGTATGCGCACAAGAATTACTTGCAGTCATTCGACATGAAGATACCTAAAAATAAAAGCGAATATGCGAAACATACTCTCGTGACGACTGATGGAAATACTTTTGTGCACGATCTTTTCAAGAGTTGGATTTCTGACAATATTCCGGACGAGACTAGACGTTTTGTCAGCACGAGTTATCTGATTGGCGAGGAGGCTGTGTACAATGGAATTGGAATAGGATTTTGTCCTACTTTTGTCGCCGCAGAGAAACCTGACCTAGTAATGATCGCTCCTCCGCGCGAAGAGTGGGATGTGAAGCTTTGGATCTTGTCTCACGGGGATATATTTCGAACTGCAAAAGTTCAAAGCTTTTTAAAGCTTCTCAGGGATGATAATTATCTTTCGAGCTTTTCGTTCTCCTAGCAATTTAAAGAGAGCTTCTGATGAGCCTGATCGAATTGGCAATTCGGTTTTTCTTAATCGCAATCGTTGTGGAGATTTGTTACGGATTACTAGTGAAATGTCACACTTATAACTTTAGCGATAGCATAAGTAGTCTGCAACTAGGTATGATCAGCAGACTTGTTGGATTGCTTCACTATGCTTTGCTGGTCCTCTAATTACTCAATTAGTCTCTGTTTTCGATATTACTCCATACCTTTGTCTATAAGAGGATCTTTCTTCTCTATAGTGGTTTTTCTCATCTCTTACAGTTTGCAAATTACGGCGCTGCAAAAAGCTAAATTTGTGTACCCTTCGGAGTGAGGTTAATTACCACACACAAAGAAATTGACAAAATCTATTTCATACAGGCAGACTAGTTTGAGTGATTCCTCTACTGGTGCGTAGAGAAATAGGGAGCGTTTCGTTTTTATTTTATCATAAGTCCGTGCTTATACATTGCTCCTGGCCAAATTTTTAACTTGTTTAAATTTGAGAAGGGTGACAATTATGGGGCGTAAAACGGGTGTCCAAGAAAACAGAAGTCATGTGCAATCTGATGACTTTATTACTCGAACTCATGTTCTTCCTCTGCTAGTTGACAAAAATAAGCGAGAACAACTTATCGAAGAGCATCGTAAAAATCCAATAGGTTTGCCAGGGAAGAGAGGGCGAGCAGCAGTTCGCCATAGTGCAGATCTGGCGCGCGTGTTAGATAAATTCCGACGCCAAGGGATGGATGGTAAGTACGTGAGAGTATGCGTAACTCCGCACACTGGCTATAAGATTGGGATCACTTCGGGAGTACGAGGGGTGCCAGTTAAAATATTAAGCAAGATCTATCCGTCAGAAGATGCGTGTGAGCATGCTATTTTCAAGAAGCGCGTAACTGACTTACTTAAGAAATATAAGTGCTTGTAAAAAGTTCAATACATGCGAACTAAGTCAAACAATTTTATCTAAAGCATTTTCAAAGAGGGGAGCTTTAATGTTAAGAATTACAGGTTATAGCGATAAGTACTCGGTCTGTCCCGGCGATCGGCTTAAGTTTTACGTGAATTCCGAAAAAAAAGAAAGTTATGATGTTGATATTGTAAGACTAATTCATGGAGATACAAATCCTGATGGTCCTGGATTTAAAGAGAAGGTAATTAAAGCGCCGTGTAACAAAAGCTATGAGGGGAAAAGCCAAAAAATTCATGGTGGTTCTTACGTCTGCGTTCAGCCAGATCATCGAATGGATACCTCAAGTTTTACTCTGCAGGCTTTCATTTTTCCGACTACTCCCGATAAAGGGGTTCAGGGTCTGATTACCAAATGGATTGAGCCACAGCAAAGTGGGTTTGGAATGTTCATAGATGAAAACGGATGCTTGGCATGTTGGGTAGGAAATGGGAAAGGACAGGTTGCCAAGATCTCTAGCAAAAAGCCACTGATGCGTAAGGTTTGGTATTTGGCTGCGGTCTCTTATGACGCGAAAACGCGGCGCATAAAGATCATACAAGAGCCTGTGGTCACACCTACTAATGGTGGTCTTGGTCTTTCGATGTTACATCCGTCATCACACACGACTGGATCAGTCTCTCAGGTAGTCAAAGTCAAACCGGAACTTAATACTTCACCTTTGTTGATCGCAGCAGCTACTAAACGAATTAACTCAGGCCGGTGCGTAAAAGGTGATCATTATAAAGAGGCACTTGAGGAGTTTCCGTTACCAGAGCAAGACTGTGTTTATAACGGTAAGATCGATAGGCCCCGCTTCTCTAACAAGGCGTTGGACAAACATGAGATCCATACCTTGGCAAGAGGGTTTGAAACGTCTCCCGCAGATCTGCGCGCATCAGTGGTAGCGGCGTGGGATTTTCATGCGAATATTTCTGATAATATTGCGTCATGTCAAGTTATTGACGTATCTCCTAACAAGCTGAATGGTTTTATCATTAATTTGCCGGTTCGAGGCATGACGGGCTATAACTGGACCAGTGATGATATTGTGTATCATCATGTGCCGCACGAATACGGGGCTATTCATTTTCATGATGACGATATTGATGATGCACGGTGGGAAGAAAGCTTCAGCTATGAAATCCCGAAAAATTTAAAAAGCGGCATCTATGGTGCGCGTTTGCGTATAGGGGGCAAAGAATCGCCAGAGACGGAAGATTATGTGCCATTTTTCGTGAGACCTCCGCTCGGTAAAGCGACTGCAAAGGTCTGTTTTATTGTGCCGACTAATTCGTATTTGGCATATTCTAACGACAACTTGGCTACCAACTCGGTAGTAGCTGAATTATTGGCTGGTCGTGTCCCTATTATGCAGGCGTCTGACTTATACCTGAATGAACACCGTGAGTATGGACTGTCAACGTACTCATGTCACTCTGATGGCAGTGGCGTTTGTTACTCGACACGCCTTCGTCCAATTCTCAATATGAGGCCAAAATATCGTCACTGGCTTTCACCGTCATTATGGCAGCTTAATGCTGATCTTCACCTGACGGACTGGTTAGAAGAAAAGGGCATTGAGTATGACATTCACACAGATGAAGATTTAGACCGCGAAGGAGTTGATTTGTTAAATCGATACCAAGTGGTGTTAACTGGCAGTCATCCTGAGTACTCTTCTGAAAATATGCTAGTAGCCTATGAGTCTTACCAGCAGGCTGGTGGACGATGGATGTATATGGGGGCCAACGGATTCTATTGGGTCAGTCAGTACCATCCAAATAATTCAAATATTATTGAAGTCCGAAAAGGGGAGGCTGGGACTCGTGCGTGGACCGCTAATCCCGGCGAGTACAATAATGCTTTTGACGGTAAGTACGGTGGCATGTGGCGGGCTCGAGGACGCATGCCGACAAAAGTATGTGGTTTGACATTTACGGCCTACGGTTTCGATGTTTCTACTTTTTATAGAAGGGAGCCGGATTCGAATCGTAAAGAGTGTGCTTGGATCTTTAAAGGTATCAAGGATAATGAGATTATTGGTGATTTTGGACTAGTTGGCGGAGGTGCTGCTGGTCTCGAGATCGATCGATATGATTTGGAGTTCGGTACACCGCATGAAGCATTTTTACTCGCACGTTCAGAAGGTCATACCGATCTTATGATGCAAGTGAACGAAGAAATACATTTTACAGTCCGCGGGTATTATGGAGGCGGCGACGAGAATCCGATGGTACGGGCTGATATGATTTATTACAAAACGCCAAATGATGGGGCATTATTTGCTCCTGGTTCGTTAGCTTGGTGTGGCAGTTTGTCTCATGATAACTACAATAATAATGTTTCAAAACTGACTGAAAATGTGTTGCGAGGGTTTTTAAAGCCCGGTGCTTTACCTTAGACCTATGAAGGATCGCAGCTCGCATATGCCATTGATTTCGCCACCGACCGGAAAACATGTCTTGCCAACGCGAAAAGAAGACTTGTCTAGTTTGGAGCAGGCGGTCACTGGAGGGCTCGACCCTGATAAATTGAGTGACCTGGCAGAGGTTCTGTTTGCGTTTAATAATTATAGAGTCGGGCCCATGAAAGGGTTTTACGTCGTGGTTGAAATTGAACCAGCAAAGAAATGGTGCGTTGGTCAACTATGCGCGGATCGGTCTAAACCCCTCAAGCTCTTTGACAAAAAGCTTTACAAAACCTCTAAAGGTGCGCAAAGAGCGGCTGAAAGACTGCGAGTCAGTAATGCGTAGACCGAACCGAATGCTTGCTGATGAGTCTCATTTTATTGATTTTAGTGAATCTCGAGTTTTCGTTACGCGCGAAAATCTAGTTATTGCTGTGGATTCAATATTTGCCGTATGCAGGTTTCCCAGCGACGGAGCAGATCAGTTAGTTTAAAAGAGCTGAGGTTTATGTCTCACTTCTACGGCTTGTTGCCAAGGTGCCGGATTGTTTTTAACCGCCTTCGATAGCGGGTATGAAATTCACTTGGCTACTTGGTGTCACTTCTTCAAGTAGCCAATCTTGAAATATTTCGCCATCGATTGCTACTGCAAGTCCTTGGTTAAGTCTGGCATCGATCCCTGGATATAACTTACTTAGTTCTTTAACAAGGTCTCTAATATTGTCGCCATCAACTCTATGGTCGGTCCGTCCCTCGCAGAACGACCTGGCAACTTCTATCGGTACGACGACATCAGCCATAGATGAGCTGCAGCTATTCAGCGTCGATAGCAGCGAGTATTTTAGGAGGTGACATTGGAAGATCCGTCATCCTAATTCCGATAGCATGCGACACTGCATTCGCGACAGCTGCTAATGGAGGTACGATTGGTACCTCTCCTACACCTCTGACTCCGTAGGGATGCCCTGGGTTGGGAACTTCTACGATAATCGCATCTATCATCGGCATATCAGATGCAACAGGCACTCGATAGTCGAGGAATCCGGTATTTTGAAGCTGGCCTTCTTTGCCGTAAACATATTCTTCGTTGAGTGCCCAACCAATACCCTGTACAGCACCACCTTGCATCTGACCTTCAACATAGCTCGGATGAATTGCAGTTCCTACATCTTGCACCGCGGTATACTTGAGAACAGTTACGTGTCCAGTTTCAGGATCCACCTCGACATCGCAGATGTGGGTGGCGAATGCCGCGCCGGCCCCCTTCGCATTGATATTAGCTTTGCCACTGATAGCCCCACCAGTTTTCCCAGCCATCGCGGCTATATCAGCGATAGTCATAGGCTTGTGGACGTCAGTTTCGATACAACAAGCGCTACCATCTTTCCATTCCACTTGATCAAAATCGACGTCCCATATTTTAGCAGCGCGGCGCTTCATGTCATTTACTGCATCCTCCGCAGCCTCTACCACAGCTTTACCAGTGGCGAACGTAACTCGACTTCCCCCAGTAAGATCGGAGTAGGGGACTGATTCCGTGTCAGCAACCAGTGGTTTGATATTCTGCAATTCTATTCCTAGCACTTCAGCAGCCATTAACGCCATAGAAGCTCTCGAACCACCAATATCGGGGCTACCGGTCGCCACAATCACTGTACCATCAGGATTGACCATCACCGATGCCGATGATTGACCGCCTATGTTGAACCAAAACCCTGAAGCGACACCTCTGCCTTGATTGGGGCCAAGAGGCGAGTTGTAATGATCCGTAGTTTGGGCTTCAGTGAGTGTTTCTAGACAACCTATACGAGGAAACTTCACGCCGTAGGGGGCTTGCGTTCCTTCCACCGCTGCATTTTTAATACGAAGCTTTAGAGGATCTATTTTTAGTTGCTCTGCCAACTCGTCCATGGCCGATTCAACAGCAAAGGCCGCGACTGGAGCTCCCGGTGCCCTATACGCTGCCGCTTTTGGTCTATTGACTACTACGTCCCAACCAACACAAGAAACGTCTTTTAGGTTGTAGGGCGCAAAGCCGGTCATACAACCGAGTCCCACCGGCGAGCCAGGAAAAGCACCGGCTTCATATTCCATTTCGAGTTCGCCAGCAACGATGGTGCCGTCATTTTTAGCCCCAATTTTTGCTCTAGCGTGACCTCCGGAAGTAGGGCCGGTAGCTCTCATTACTTCATCTCGAGTCATAACCATTTTTACTGGTCTGCCAGCCTTTTTAGCCAGCAAAACGGCTAGGGGCTCTAAGTAGACGATAGTTTTACCGCCAAAACCACCACCGATCTCACTTGGAATTACTTTGATTTTCGAAGTATTCATCGCTAGTAGCTTAGCCACTAGAGCCCTGACCATGAACTGACCTTGGCTAGAACTCCATATGGTGGCCATATCATCTGCATTAATATCAGCCACGCAAGCATGCGGCTCTATGTATCCTTGGTGCACTGTTTGCGTGGTATAGTCTCTCTCAACAATGATGTCGGCTTCTTTAAATGCCTTGTTAACATCACCGAGTTTGAACTCCGCACGACTAGCCACATTTGAAGACCGACTAGGCGTAGGCTCTACGCCAGAAGTTTTCATTCCTTTGTGTAAGATTGGCGCGTTTTTTTTCATCGCCTCCGAAACCGTCATTACTGGTTTTAAGACTTCGTACTCAACTTCAATTAACGCCAAAGCTTTTTCTGCAATTTGGGGCGATGTTGCGGCTACTGCGGCTACCGCATGACCATCGTAGAGTACCTTGTCGCGGGCGATGACATTGCGCGACATGTCGAAGAAGCTTACAGTCACTTCGCCAACTGCTTTGTCCGAAGGATCGAGCGTCGGAAAATCTTTTCCAGTCACCACTGCTTTAACGCCCTTCAGCTTGAGGGCTTTCGTAGAATTAATACTCTTTATTTTAGCGTGAGCGTGTGGACTCCTCACTACGCGCCCGTGAAGCATTCCGTTCATCGTGAAATCAGCGCCGAAGTTAGCCCGCCCAGTAACCTTATCTACTCCATCCGGTCGTATAGGTCTTGTGCCTATATGACGAAATTTCTTCTCACCGTCAATTAATTCAAGGTAGTCCTTTTCGTTTCCCATGATTATTCTCCTCTCATTTCTGCAGCAGCATTCATTACGGCTGTTACGATTTTGTCGTAACCGGTACATCGACAAAGATTGCCGGCAAGCCAATAGCGTGTTTCGGTTTCTGTCGGATTAGGGTTCTCGGCTAATAACGCCTTAGCGGCAACTATAAATCCTGGTGTACAAATACCGCATTGCAACGCAGCTTCCTGGAGAAAGTGCTTTTGAATAGGGTGCAAATCGTCCCCATCCGCTATACCTTCAATCGTTTCAATATCTTTCCCTTCAGTTTCTACGCCCAATACGAGACAGGCACAAACGAGTCGACCATCTAGGGTAATACTGCATGCACCACAGTCTCCCGAAGAGCAGCCTTCCTTACTGCCGGTCAATCCTAATTCATCTCTAAGGCAATCTAAGACGGTTTGCTCTGTTCCGCACAAGAATTCTGCAGGATCTCCGTTAATCGTAGTTTTTACGTGATATTTGGCCATTTAATTTCCCCTCGCGCGTTCAAGAGCAATCGTTGCTGCTCTGCGCGCTAGCACGCCAGCAACTTTTGTTCGGTACTCTACTGTACCTCGTTTATCGTCTATTGGGTCACATGCAGCACTGGCGGCAAGTGAAAGTTCTGTCAATGCCTCATCATCAACCTTGGTCCCAATAATAGCACTTGCAGCTTTTGCGACTAAGAGTGGTTTGGGAGCCACTGCACCAAGTGAAACTCGTGCTTCCGAGCAAACTCCTACTTTATCCAACGTCAAGCTAACACTGGCGCCAACCACGGCGATATCCATTTCAGTTCGAGGTATGAATCTAAGATAAGCATCCCCCGAGCGTTTAGGCCGAGGAGGTAAGAAAAAGCTTACAACAAACTCACCAGTTTTTAGAGATGTTTTCCCCGGCCCAAGGACAATGTCTTCGACTTTTGAGGTACGCAATCCCTTAGGACCGGCAATCTTGCAAGTGGCTCCAGCTGCTATTAAGCCGGGCACGCTATCTGCAGCAGGCGATCCATTACATAAATTACCCCCTAGCGAAGCTCTACCCTGAATTTGGGTTGAACCGATCAATTCTAGTCCTTCTACCACGCCGGGCCATGCTTTGTTTATTGCTTTGTGTGCTCCAAGTTCAGCTCCAGAAACTGCCGCCCCAATAGTAAAGCCGTTTTTCTCTTTTTTAATGGAGCGTAATTCAGGGATATTCTTTATATCAACAATCATAGAGCCAGACATTCTTCCGGCGCGAAGTTGCACAAGGAGGTCGGTTCCGCCGGCTAACACTCTTGCTTTTCCTTTAGACGCTGAAAGAATTTTCACCGCTTCCTTTACTGACTTGGGACTGCTGAATTGTAAGTCTGACATGGTGCCCCCCGGGGTTACTTATTTTTGTATACGTGTCTCTATCCTATTTTAGACCATCTTTGTCCTAGTTGTTTAGTTTTTCGGAAGATTCAAGACGCCTTTAGCGATAATATTCCTCTGGATCTCATTAGACCCTCCATAAATTGTAGCTGGTCTAGCATTATAAAATTGCGACATGACATCTACTTCACTATCTCCAAACGCGATTTTTCCAATGTTTGCGCCCTCGGCGCCGGCAGTTTCTACCATTAGTTCAGAGAGTCTCGCAAAAGTTTCGGTACCCCAGATTTTAAGTAGCGACACGTCCGGCCCCAAGGTCTCGCCACGTCGGACAATATCAGCGAACTGCTGATAAGTGGACTCTAAATCAAGAACGTTTAACTTTAATCGCGTCAGTTTTTCGCGGAACGTATTTTTATCGAATATGCCAGAGGCTTTGGCAAGCACTTCAAGGCGTTTGACCGCGTATTGGGATTGTTTTGGACTGCCAATAAATATTCGTTCAAACGACAACAGTGCTTTAGCTATTGTCCATCCTTCATTAATTGCTCCCACTAGACAATCCGCGGGTACTTTTACGTTATCAAGAAATACCTCACAAAATTCTTCGTCACCGGCCAGATTTTTAATAGGGCGTATAGTGATGCCAGGCTGATCTAAATCAATTAAGAAGAAGCTTATTCCTTCTTGAGGTTTCCCTTCTTTGGACGTGCGAGCGAGGCAAAACATGTGGGTCGCATCTTGGGCTAACGTAGTCCAGGTTTTTTGACCGTTAATGATGAATTCATCGCCGTTGGCGATAGCTTCAGTTTTTAGACTCGCTAGATCGGAGCCAGCATTGGGCTCAGAATATCCTTGGCACCACACTTCTTCTCCGGCTAAGATCTTTGGTAAATATCGTTCTCGCTGGTCAGCTGTTCCGTGTTTAATCAGTAATGGTCCGACCATTTGTATACCCATATCGGGAGCTCGACCTATTCCACACCGTTCTTGCTCTTCAATAAATATCAGCATCTTTGCTGGAGAAAGTCCCATTCCTCCATGTTCGGTAGGCCACGCGGGCGCGACCCAGCCTTTTTCGGAAAGTCTGAGGTACCAAAATTTAATTTGATTCCATCGCGGCCTTTTCGATGGGTAGCGCATTTCAGTTGGATACTCTGACTCGAAAAAATGCCGAACAACGCTGCGAAATTTATCGTCATCCATCCCATCCCAGTTTTGATCATTTGTATCAGTCAGTTCTACTTTTAAAACAGATTCGTTACTTTCACTTGCTTCGTTTGGAAACATAGCAGACGAGTCACAAAATTTTTCGACCAAGAAGCTACTATTTCCATGCTTGGCAGACAGTACGAGAGCTCTGTTAACGTATAAGCCGACATCACATTCTTCTGTGAATCCCATGCCCCCGTGCATTTGTACCGCCTCTCTCGTTATCAACAGAGCTGCTTCATTAGAACGATATTTGGCGCGGCTACTCGCGTGCAGTCTGTCTTGAACATTAGGAAATTTATCAAATTCCGAAAGGACCTCGTCCACTACCGCCGACGCTAATGATTTCTGTATGAAAAGATCTACCGCACGATGTTGCAAGGCTTGAAAACTTCCGATTGTACTGCCAAATTGCTTTCGCACCTTTAAATATTCAATAGTGATGTCAAAGGCGTTCTCTGCTAATCCGACTAGATAGGCACTAGTCATTACCCTTGCCTGATCTCTGACATAGTCCATCGCCTCTAATACCGAACCACCGGCAGCTAGTAGGCTGGTTTCATCCAGGTGGACATCATCCAGTATGATCTTCCCGCTATAGGTGCCATCAGCACACTCAGTTAAATTCAAGGAAAGTCCGCCACAATCTCGCTCAATATAAAATAACGCTGTGGACTTTTTCAGATCCGCACAGACTATGTAGCCATCCATGAGATCTGCGCCACTGATCCCAAATACTTGACCATTTAATTTGTACCCCCCCGGTACCGCACTCGCGTCAACTACTTCTTCTTGAGTACCAATATATTCTCCAGGCTCGACTAGCCCACATGAGAGGAGCAGTTCTCCAGTGATCACCTTAAGCAAAAGATTTTGATTCTCAGGAAAATAAGACAGTAAGGTGGCCGCGCTGCTGACCTCTATTAGTGGCTCAGGAGCCACGACTTTACCTAGTTCTCGAGCGACTACCCCCAGGCAGGTAGCACTAAGCCCTAATCCACCGAGATTTTCTGGGACAGTGATTCCGACCCAACCTAGCTCACACATCTCACGCCAAATAGTTTTGTCAAAAGAATGTTTTTTTTCGTGAAGATCGCGTAATCGAGAGACTTCTAAATTTCCCGTACTGAAAGAGACTGCACTGTCTCGGAGCATATCAATTATTTCATGTTCACTTCCGTCGCTTTCTGTTGCAACCTGACCCATTTAATATTCCTTTTATGATCGGTACTTATTATTCCATAATAGATCGGAATTAGATTTGAGAAAACGTTAAGTTTCAAAAAATAAGGGGAAATATCTAATGAATGCACAAGTAGTAAAAACTGAACTAGTGGAAGACGGGGTAGCGTTAGTCACGCTCGCAAATCCCCCGGTGAATGCCCATAGTCAGCAGCTCTTGTCGGAGGTGGCGTCCACTTTTGATCAGCTTAGTGATAGAGCTGACGTTCGAGTAGCTATTTTGACTGGAGAGGGTAAATGTTTTTGCGCCGGTGCAGACATCAAAGAAAGAATGGCTACTGTACCAGAGCCTGGAGACCATTGGCAGAATAGCCGACGCGCAAGAGAGGCTTATCATAGTATTATGGAGTGTCAGGTACCTGTCATCGGGGCACTGAATGGCGTTGCGTTGGGGGGAGGGCTAGCGTTAGCTGCGTCCTGCGACATACTCTTAACCAGCGAGCTTGGCTGTCTAGGTTTGCCAGAGATAAATGTAGGCCTATTAGGTGGTGGGAGGCATGCGCAAAGGCTTTTTTCTCACTCTAAATTGCGTCGTATGATGTTGACTGGCTTACGAGTATTCGGTCCGGAACTCTATCGG
This sequence comes from uncultured Gammaproteobacteria bacterium, assembly GCA_938075585.1. GTDB lineage: Bacteria > Pseudomonadota > Gammaproteobacteria > UBA4457. The sequence goes on from CALJHG010000030.1 coordinate 24,980, forward strand.
TTGGGGGTAGTGGAAGAATGCGTCCCAGCTGATGAACTTGGTGAAACTGCGCTTGATTTAGCTCGTGAAATAGCTGAGAAAAGTCCGGTCGCTATTAAGTTGGCAAAGCAAGGTCTCAATCAAATAGAAGAAATGAGTCTTAGGGACGGCTATAGGCATGAACAAAATCTGACGGCTGAGGTGCGTAAATCGGCGGACTCTAAGGAAGCGATGCAAGCATTCGTAGAAAAGAGAAAGCCTGTATTTACTGGCAATTAATCGAATATTAGCGATAATGACAATCAGAAGTTTAAGAAAGAGATAATCCTAAATGAGCCAGACATACAGTGATAGTGCATTCGCGATCCGAACTGACTTAGCCGCGGTGCACGGCGCGACGATGGAGTCCTTTTGTGCGCCGGGGACTTGGTTCGATGCTAAGGAAAGACGAGAGATTGTCGCTTTAAGCAGACGAGCTAGAGCTGAGCGAGGATTTGAGATTTTAGGCTATATTGACGAGGTTCTAGATATTGGCCTACCCTCTGGTGCTCTTAAATTAATTGATATGGTTTCATGCGAATCGGAGAAGATAGATAAGAATTTTTATCTAGACCTGATATCTAACGGGTTACTCGCTGAGCAGTACGTAGAGATCGTAGGTCTCGTGACTAGGGCAGTAAGTGTAGACACATTTTGTCGCTCGTTAGGCCTGTCAATGCGATTACTGGCCGATGCCAGAGATGGAGTGCCCTCCAGAGCAATACCTGATACTGCGGTAATAGATCACGCGTGGGTGCCGATTATCCCAGCTGGTTCTAAAGGTGGGGCGCCCGCGACAGCACTTTACGGAGAGACTGATTTTGTGGCGAATATTTTTAGCGCTCTGAGTTTAGTACCAGGCGAAGCGAGTGGTGTTATGCAATTAGGGCAGACACAGTATGTCGGCATGAATGATTTTCAAAACTTTAAATTTTTTCGGGATGAAAATTTCAGCCGTGCTCAGTTAGAATTAGTCGCGGCGCGAATTTCCGCTCTTAATAATTGTTTTTACTGAACTACGTGGCATACCCAGCTACTTCGTGCAAGTGGCCAGGCTAACGGTAGTAATTTTAATCTTGGTGGCGTCGTAAATAATGATGTGGATACAGAGGTTGAACATGCGGATATTCTACTGGCGTACGCAGATGCAATTTACGCTAGTGATAGCGATGAGCTGGAGAGAACTCGCGAGCAGGTTCATAGCCGGATGGGAAGTGGAGCCACTATCGAGGCGGCTGCTACTGCGGCAAATTTTAGTATGCTCGATCGGGTCGCTAATGCAGTTGGTATTCAAATTGAAAGCATGGCTATCGAGCAAACCGAAGATTTCCGGGGTGAGCTCGGTATCAACCAATACGTTTCTGCGGCAAACACGCTCGGAAATTTATAAAGTATTTCTCGTCAGGGAGGTAAGTTGGTGAGTGATCTTAACACTCGTTTACGAGACCTGCCCTCGATTGATGAATTACTCCGTTCACCAGAGGGTGACGATCTCTGTAGCTTATATGGAAGTGACCTTGTCACGGGTCATCTGAGAACAGCTCTAGAAGAAGACCGAAAAGCACGTCTACAAAAAACAAGTAACGAAGCACCGTTTCGCATACAAGAATTTCTAAGTAGTGTGAGGCAAAGCCTTGAGATTTTCTTTACAACTGACTTACGGTCGGTATTCAATTTAACTGGTACTGTACTGCACACTAATTTGGGACGCTCGCCGCTACCTAGCGAGGCAATCGAGGAAATAGCTCGCGTGTCTTCTGGGGCGAGTAATATTGAGTACGACCTCGGGAGTGGTAAGCGAGGCGACCGTGATAAATTGGTCGAAAGATGGGTTTCCCATCTCACAGGCGCAGAGGCCGCGACGGTTGTTAACAATAATGCTGCCGCAGTACTGCTCGTTTTAAATACGCTGGCCAGACGAAAGGAAGTCCCAGTATCAAGGGGAGAGTTAGTGGAAATAGGTGGCTCGTTCAGGATCCCCGATGTAATGTCTCGCGCGGGCAGTAAGTTAGTCGAAGTAGGGACAACTAACCGGACGCATTTGGACGACTTCTCGCAGGTACTTTCAAATAAAACGGGCTTAGTAATGAAGGTCCATACCAGCAATTATGTTGTTGAAGGGTTTACTTCTGAAGTACTGGACGAACAATTGTCAGAGCTTTGTCGAGCGCATAACGTGCCCTTTGTTAATGACTTAGGAAGCGGTACGTTACTTGATCTGTCTTCCTACGGGTTACCCAAAGAAGAGACAGTCGCGGAAAGTTTAGCGCGAGGTGCTGATTTGGTTACTTTTAGTGGTGATAAATTACTAGGCGGACCCCAGTGCGGCATTATCGCGGGGAAAGCAGACCTAATTGCACGAATTAAAAAGAATGCTCTTAAGCGAGCATTGCGGGTTGATAAGCTTACTATGGCGGCATTGGGTGCGGTGCTTAAGTTATATGTAGATCCAGTCCGGGTTATCCAAAAAGTTCCCACATTAAAGCTACTGACTAGATCGCGCGCTGATATTCTGGCCGTAGCCAGAAGAATAAGTGGGCCGTTGCAGACAGTATTAGGATCTGATTACTCTGTAGAAGTGGCTGAAATGAAAAGTCAGATAGGCAGCGGTGCAATGCCTATAGATCTTTTACCCAGTGCAGGTCTGAGGATAGAGCCTAAGAAAAAGAATAGCCGGATGCTCCGAAAAATTATTTCAAGCTTTAGGCAATTACCCAAGCCAGTAGTTGGGCGGGTAAATGATGATGCGCTTGTCTTTGATCTTCGATGCTTAGAATTGGAGACTGAGTTCTTGCAACAACTATCTTTGCTGAAGATTGCTCGAGAGTAGTAATGATTATTGCTACGGCGGGTCATGTGGACCATGGAAAGACTCTGCTTATCAAGGCGTTAACCGGCGTGGATACCGATCGGCTTCCGGAAGAAAAAAAACGCGGTCTGACAATTGATTTAGGCTTTGCATATCACGATCTCGGCGACGGTAAGTCAACCGGGTTTATAGACGTGCCTGGTCATGAACGTTTTGTAAAAACGATGATCGCCGGTGCAGTAGGTATCGACGCGGTCCTCTTTATCGTAGCTGCCGACGACGGCCCTATGCCTCAGACGGAAGAACACCTCGCTATTTTAGAATTGCTAGGGATTGAAAAAGGAGTCGTTGCTTTAACAAAGATCGATCGGGTCTCCGAGGAGAGAGTGGAAGAGGTAAAGGGGCAGTGTGTTTCATTGTTTGAGACCACATGTTTGAAAGGACTACCTGTTATACCCGTGTCTGTCCCTGAAAATATCGGCGTTGAAAAGTTAAGAATTGAGCTTCTTGGCCTCAGGCATATCTCTTCTCTAAAGAAAGCTGATAATAATTTTAGGATGGCGATTGATCGAAGCTTCACATTAAAGGGTGCTGGCCAAGTGGTCACTGGAACTATTTTTGATGGACGAGTTGAGGTAGATGATGTCTTGAACCATATTCCAAGTGGGGGAGAACTTAGGGTCCGGTCGTTGCGTGCGAATAATGAAGATGTCGGCCTAGCCATCGCTGGGCAGCGAGCGGCGCTAAACTTGGTGAGCAGTAAAAAGTTTGCTGCGTCTATGAATCGAGGTGATTGGGTAGTCTCGAGTGCCGCGAATTTTGTGGTAAAGCGACTCGATGTCCGAATTCAGGTGCTCGTTAACGAAGGCAAGCCTCTCGCGAATCGAACGCCAGTGCATTTACACTTAGGCGCAGCCGATGTTACCGGACGCGTCATCACTTTTGACCGTGTCGGAATTTTGCCAGGGAATAATTCATTTGCTCAGTTGATCCTTGACGAGCCAATTCATGCGATCTGTGGTGACCGATTTGTGTTGAGAGATCAGGCAGCGAGTCGAACCTTTGCAGGTGGGGTTGTCGTCGAGGTATTTGCAAAGCCTTATAGAGCAAAGTACCGAGACCAACGAATTGCCCAGCTTGATGCAGTCTCGGCGACTTCGATAGAAGCTGCACTGCAATCACTAGTGCATATTAGTCCGCATGGCGTGGATCTGTCTGAGTTTGCCAAGGCGAATAATCATACGTTAGAGAACTTATTGAAAATAACAATGGCAATTTCTTCGTTGCACATCGTAGTGGGAGAGTCGCCTTTAGTATTTTCAGCTAAGCAAATTGCAGGGCTTCGAGATCGCCTTATTCAAGCGATGAAGAAAGCGCATAAAGCGGGATTAAATAAAGTAGGGTTATCGGAATCGATGATAAAGAATGAGTTTGGTGGCAATATTAGTCTCGAGCTTATCAGGTCGCTACTAGAGTCTGCGGTTGGAGATAATTTAATAGAGCGTATTGAAGGTTTGTTTCGACTTAAAACGTTCAAAGCGAAGCGTTCTAAGACTGACGAGCTTTTGTGGCAACGTGTTGAGCCGCTTATTGCGGTGAAAGATTTCAAGGTGCCAGTCGTACATGAGTTACAGTCGTCATTAAATATAGATATGAAGCTGCTGAAGAGTTTTCTTCTACGATCTGCTAAGGATGGTTACATAGTACAGATCAGTGAAAGGCGATATTTCGCGACAGATGCCGTGGAGAAACTTAAACAGCTGGTTGTTAAGATGTGTCAGGATGGATCTCTAAACGAGTTTACCGTGGCAGATTTCCGAAGTTATTGTGGGATAGGTCGTAATGCGGTCGTTGAAATTCTAGAGTATTTTGATCGCGTCGGTTTTACACGTCGAGAAGGTTCTTCGAGAAAGATTTTGAAAAAACATCATGGTTTGTAAGGGGGAGCTTGGTATGAAGAATGTGCACATAGACACTGACCAAGGCGAAATAAATGGCTCTATCGATCCGAAGTTTGAGAGAGTTTTAGATGTCTTTGTTGATAATTTTGTTAGTAAGAATGAAGTAGGGGCAAGTTGCGCCCTGACCATCGAGGGAAATTTGGTAGCTGAGCTCTGGGGAGGCAAGCGATCTGTTAACGGAGACTCTTGGGATAGAGATATGGTCTGTACAGTGTTTTCAGCAACGAAAGGAGCTATGGCAATTTGTGCGCATATATTAGCGGACAGGGGTCAGTTAGATTTAGATACCCCCATTTCAAAGTATTGGCCTGAATTTGGTTGTAAGGGCAAAGAAAGCGCGACAGTTAAAATGGCTCTCGATCATACTCTGGGAGTGCCTCACGTGAGGGGAGCTCTGAAAGAGGGTGCTTTTTATGATTATGATTACATGGTAGAGCGAGTAGCTGACGAAGAAGCATTTTGGGAGCCAGGCACTCGTGGCGGCTATCACGCAATCACAATGGCCTGGACAGTGGGCGAGATAATCCACAGAGCGTCCGGAGTACGATTAGGTGATTTTTTTCAGAAACAAGTCGCAGAACCGCTTGGGTTGGACTTCTGGATAGGAGCACCGTCGTCAGTAGATAGCAGGATCTCACCAATGATAGCTGCCGAACCTGATGAAGCCTGGATGAATACACGGTTTGTTCAAACTGCACTTGCCGGTGGAGAAACGCCTACGCACTTATTCTTACGCGATTTCCCGCTAATGGATCCTAATAAAACGGAATGTCATCGCGCTGAAATAGGTTCCGCAGGTGGAATAACGAATGGTCTGGGTCTAGCCTTGATGTATGAGCCGCTAGCGATGGGCGGTAAAACTAGTAGTCACTCTCTATTGAGTCCAGATGCGGTACAAAATATGAGTCGTGTTAGCGCAGCGTCTCATGAAGATGCAACACTTCTAATCCCTACGCGCTTTTCTCAAGGATTCATGAAAACTATTGATAACCGGGCCCGAGAAGACGCCGTTAATTCAAGTCTAATCATCTCAGACGCGGCATTCGGACACGTGGGTGCTGGTGGCTCAGTAGGGTTCGCAGATCCTGACTGTGCTATGAGTTTCGGCTATGCGATGAATCGAATGGGAACCGGAATATTAATGAATGAACGCGGTCAAAATCTGATCGATGCTGTCTATGAGTCTCTTAGTTATAGAGGAGATAAAAGTGGTGCTTGGAGTAAGTAGCTCTGGATTGAGCCTTTCTGTCTGATACGATACAACTTGGAAGAGCGTCGTCCCCGGTGGGGCGCGCGGCCTTCAAAGCCGTTGAGCCGCTGTTAAGGCGGCGGGTGGGTTCGACTCCTACCTCTTCCGCCATTTCTTGGTCTAAAAAAGTCCAAAAACGTCCGTAAACTATTAAATTATATCTATTTTTTCTGATATACTGTTTCCAACGGTTTCCAGCCAAATTCATAGAAGTACCAACAATTTGATGGTACTTTTGTTGGTACTTTTTTGACCTAGGAATAGATACCAACAATTTTTAGGAGGAATTGTTGTGCATCGGTTATCAGCTACGAAGGTTAAGCAAGCCAAGCCACGAGAGAAAAGCTATAAATTAGCTGATGGAGGTGGTTTGTGCTTGTTGATAAGACCAACCGGTAAATACTGGCGATACAATTATCGGTTCCTAGGGAAGCAAAAGACCGTAGCCCTTGGAGTATTTCCAGACGTGAGCTTAGCTGAGGCACGTAAACGTCATTTAAAAGCGAGAGAGTTACTGTCTGAAGATACCGATCCGTCCGAGGTCAAAAGAGTACAAAAATTTACGAAAGAACTGTCTTCAGAGAATACTTTTAGGTGCATAGCGGAAGAGTGGTTTCAGGTTCATATGCTGGATAAATCTAAGAAGCATAAAGACAGAGCGGTATACATGCTGAGTACAGATCTTTACCCAGTGCTCGGATCGCGGCCCATAGCATCCATCAAGCCTACCGAGGTGCTTGCGGCGCTCAGAAAAATTGAAGCACGCGGCGTCGACGCAGCTAAAGCTAAAAGTTTAACTAGTCAGATTTTTAAATATGGGATTTCAACTGGGCGCTGTGAAAATGATCCGTCTCGAGATCTTGCAAGTGCTCTCAAGAAAAAGCGAAAGAAGCATCACACTGCAATCACGACTCCCAAGGAAGCCAAACAGTTAATGACAGCGATACATGGCTATGACGGCACTCCGGTTGTTAAAGCTGCACTGGAAATTTCTGCGTTGACGTTCCAGAGACCAGGAGAGATCCGGCATATGGAATGGAGCGAA
>CALJHG010000031.1 GCA_938075585.1 uncultured Gammaproteobacteria bacterium
TTTGGTGATAATGTTTTGTATTCCGCTATGGATGAGCTGCTTGAGCGTAATAAAAAAGCGATGGCTCACCTTATAATGAACGCAATTCCGGAAGAAAAAAGATATTTTGAAGATTATATCTGCGATGATGGCATGGGAATGGGGCCTTATAAGATCGCTTGCACTATGTGGCGTGAACATGACAAGGTAATTTTTGATTTTTCGCATACTGACCCGCAATCAGTTGGATCGATTAACTTTTACTTAAATGAAGAGATGTTTAAAATGTTTTGCGGGGTTTTCATGATAATGGTGTTCGATCCCCAGATTATGTTTAACGACGGTTTTTATGATCTGATGGAAGTAAGAATCCCATCGGGGTCACTTCTTAAACCTAAACATCCTGCTGCACTATCATGTCGCACTCACGCACTAGGTCGAGTCTTTGACATTATAAGTGGCTTGCTCGGTCAAGGAGCGCCCGACTTAATGTGCGCAGCGGGCTTTTCGGACAGTCCTCATTTTATGTATTCTGGGTATGACCAACAGGGAGAATGGTATCAGCTATACCAAATCGGATTTGGTGGTATCCCAGGTAGACCCTTTGGGGATGGCCCGGATGGACATTCTTTGTGGCCTAGCTTCACTAATGTCCCTAATGAGTTTCTCGAAAGTTATTTTCCTCTTCGTATTGAGACCTACGAAACCATCGCTGACTCTGGCGGCGCAGGACTTAATAGAGGAGGCAACGGAGTTCGAGTTGGCTACCGATTCTTGGAGGACGGTGAGATTTCTGTGCATGACGACCGGTGGTTAACTTATCCCTGGGGAGTAAACGGAGGAAAACCCGGGACTCGGAGCCGCAAAGTTTTGCATAAAGCAGATGGTACCTCGCAACTCATCGCGGCGAAATGCGATCGAGTGAAAGTAATGAAAAATGACTTACTACTCTTTGAGACATGGGGAGGCGGTGGATGGGGAGACCCTCTTGAACGTGATACCGAGCGGGTCATCGCCGACGTAAACAAAGGGCTAGTCAGTATTAATGGTGCTTTGGATTATGGGGTGGTTTTCGATGGTGAAGGTGTTTTTGATGTCGAAAAATCGTCCGCTTTAAGGTTGAAGTTAAGAGAAGAGCGAGCTGAGGTGCAATTATTTGATAAAGGCGGCTCAATTGAGGAACTGAAGGAACGCTGTCTAGCCGAAACAGGATTTGCTCCTCCTAGTTCGCCTAGGTTCACGGGTAGAAAGCAGGATTTGTCAGTGTAAAAATTTTGTCAGAGGTGGTCGTAGTATGGTTAGTGATATAAATACTGTAAAAATGCAGCTCATTGGAATTCTCGGTCAAGATAATGTCTTGGACTCGGAGTCGGATCGGAAATTTTATTCCACTGATCTAAGCTATACCGAAGGTAAAGTAGCACAAGTTGTGATACGACCGGGGAATACAGAGGAGTTGTCGGCGTGTGTAGCACTGGCGACCGGTGCTAACTTAGCTATCGTGCCTCGGGGTGGGGGAATGTCTTATACCCGAGGTTACCAGCCTGAGAGAGAAGCATCGATGTTGATCGATATGCGGCGGATGAACAGGGTTTTAGATTTAAATACTGAAGACATGTACGTTACGGTAGAGGCAGGATGTACTTGGAAAGATCTTTATGAAGAATTAATGGACGGAGATATCCCCGTCCGTACTCCTTACTTTGGACCGTTGTCTGGTATGTACGCTACTATCGGTGGTGCGGTCTCACAGAATAGCCTTTTCCTCGGCTCAGGAATTTATAATACCGTTGCTGAAAGTGTTCTGGGGTTGAAGGTGGTCCTTGCAAATGGGGATGTATTGCAAACCGGGTCGGCGGCACATAAAAATGGCACCCCGTTTTGGAGACATTTTGGTCCTGATTTAACTGGTGTTTTCACAGCAGATACTGGAGCCTTTGGTGTTAAGGCGGAGATCACATTGCGATTGATTGAGGCTCCCGCCGTCACATTGTTCATGTCGTTTGGATTTGACACCATTGAGTCTATGCTTGAGACACAAACTGTTTTAGCGCGCAAGCGTATTTGTTCTGAGTGTTATGGCTTCGATCCGTATTATAACAATAGTTTCGAGAAACAAGGATTTACCTTCGGAGAGGGTCTGGCAGTTCTGCGTGATGTTGCGGGGACTGAAGGAGGAATTAAAGGTCTTTGGACCTCTTTTAAAGTTGCCAAAAGTGGCAAATCGTTTTTGAAGAAAGTTAAGTATTCTCTGCATATGACCTTTGACAGTTACCATAAAGATGTGGCGCATAAGGCGTTGGAAACAGCGAGAGAGGTATGCCTCGACAACCTTGGTAACGAAATAGACAATACACTTCCTACAGTATTCCGAGCGCATCCTTTTGGAGGCGTGCGCACTGTGTTACTAGGATCTGAGGGTGAGATCTGGCTTCCTGTTCATGGATTTATGCCACTATCTAAGGCCGTAGAAATGGGCTCGGCGACTGAGAGATATTTTTCAGAAAATAAATCAATAATGGATAAGTACAATATTCACAGTTCGTACCTTACTTGTTTCGCAGGCACAGAGTTTGTAATTGAACCCAGCATCTATTGGCATGACGAACTAGGTGATTTTCGATTAAGTCTGATTGAAGAGGAGTTTGCGGAGAAATGGAAGAGTATTCCAGTCGATGAAGAAAAACGCGCGGTAGCGTTGAAACTACGCGATGGACTTAGGGACCTTTACGATGAGAATGGCTGTTGTCACCTACAACTCGGAAAATATTATCCTTATCAAGAGATGATGAGCAACGAGCCATTAAAAAAGCTGCTCGCAGGTGTGAAGGAAACCCTTGACCCCGATGGTCACGTAAACCCCGGTTCTCTCGGGCTAAGGTAAAGGCACGCTGGAGTTATAGTGCATTATGATATTTAAAGGATTTCCTAAAAGTGCGATTCCTTACCTTAAGCGGCTTAAGCGAAATAACAATAGAGAGTGGTTTAACAAGAATAAGCAGGCTTATGAAGACAGTATCCGTACGCCTTCGTTATCATTTATCGAAGCTATGAGTGCCCCACTTAGGAGCGAGCTGTCCCCTCACTTTGTCGCAGTGTCTAAGAAAATTGGTGGGTCTTTGATGCGAGTATACCGTGATACCCGATTTGCAAAGGATAAGACTCCGTATAAAACTAATGTGGGAATTCAATTTAGACATGAACTAGGCAAAGATGTGCATGCTCCTGGCTTTTATCTGCACATTGAGCCCGGGAATTGCTTTTTCGGCACAGGGATCTGGCGTCCTGAGTCTGCCTACTTGCATAAAATAAGAGAGTTTATTGTTGATAATCCGAGATCCTGGAGCGGAATTTTGTCTCAGAAAAATTTCTCTTCTGACTGGAGACTTATTGGCGCCACGCTTATTCGACCGCCCAGAGGGTTTGACCCGGACCATAAGTTAATAGTCGATTTGAAGCGGAAGGATTTTATAGCTCATCGCAATTTTGCGGATAGCGAAATTTATCGGACCGATTTTATTGATTTTGCGGTCAATAACTACAAACAGTGCAGTGATTATATGAGTTATCTTTGTATGGCCCTAGAGGTCGAATATTGAATTAAGTTAGCGACCTCCAAAATCGCTAATGTCCAGAAGCGTCGCGCTGATATTTCCATCTTTTAAAGTTCGATTATCAGTCCCTACTGTGTCATCAATAGTCGCATCATTAAGCGCGAATTCAAACATGTCACCTTTTTCTTCGAAACAACTTTCATAATAGCTCTGCCCAACCTTCGTCTCAACGATGTCACTATGTTCAAATTTAGGTAGCGGAAAGTTAATATTCCATGTGGTGCGCTCCCCGAGTTTCGAGCTATAAAACCGTTCCCATACCTGAGGAATGAGCTGTGATAGTCGCTCCTTAAGTAATGAGTGAGTTCTTTTCGTGAATTTTCTATGGTTGTTCCAATGGATAAAGTCACTGCGCTCTAGTTCTTGCGATAGTGCAATGGCTGGGATGCCCGATATATTTGCCTCAAGGCATGCTCCTATGGTGCCCGACGCAAAAATAAATCCCGCGCCTACATTTTTGCCAACGTTGGTTCCCGAAACAACAATGTCCGGTCGTTGAGGCATGAGTTTGTGCATGGCCAAATTAGTACAGTCGGCTGGAGTTCCAGTTATCTTCCAGGCTGGCACTCCTTGTATTAAAATTTCTTGAGCATCAAGCAAAGTTTTACGAGTCATGGCTTTGCCTTTCCAACTCTGTTCGGCTGCGGGTACTGCCACATAGAGTTCTCCTAGATCTTTTAACGCGTCTATAGTTATAGCCAGCAGAGGCGAGTCATAACCATCGTCATTACTTAGGAGTATTTTTAGCGAGGTGTTAATTTATATGTGCTCCATAGGTTATTTCAGCCTATTATAAGAGTAGCGAGGGTAATTGATATAACTCCTAGAACTAATTGTCTAACTCATCGTAATCCCAATCTCTAAAGCATGCTGCCTGACCAGCAGACTCCCCTTTCTCATCGGTCACATTCCAGACCGTTACGTTTTTTATTTTGAAGCGTTTCCCCGTGGCTGATATTCTTACACCGCTGTAGCCGGTGACGAACCCTTGAGCTCTAACTTGTTGCATGAAGCTCTCTCTATCTGACTGAAAAGTTATTTCTGCTGAGTTCCTCGAGCGGATCTTTTTTAGCTCATTTAAATTAACTTCGAAAAGACTGAGTGCTGTTTTATTGCCGTAGTTAAAAAATGGATCAAGACCATTTCCATGAGATATCACGGCCCAATCACTATGCAATATTGTTTCTCCTAGAGTTGGATCCTCTAACTTTAAGTTTTCGAATTTGTGACCAAGGAGTTTGTAATAGCTCCGTAAAAGGTTACGGACGTGTTGATTACAACAGTCATACTTATTACTCACGGATATTTTTGAGAACGACTTAGTCTCCAAAACGAGCAAACGCCTGCTTAAGTGATAGATACATTGTTTCGGATGACTGAGCTCCAGAGAAAAGCAGACGGTTATTGTAGACAAAGGAGGGAACACCGGTGACACCAAGCTCTACGGCGCGTTCTTCTTGGGACACTACTAACGAGTCTATTGCCGCATTACTCTCCAAGCTATCTTCCGCTTGTTGCGATAGGTGTAATTTCTTTGCGATGTTTGCCAGAACTTGTTTATTACCGATATCTTTACCGTGAATAAAGTAGGCTTCGAATAATACGTCGACTAATTCATTTTGTTTAGTGGGGTTTTCTACCGAAGTGATTAGCTTATGGCTCATGCGAGTGTTTGGAGTTTTTAGTATGCGCTTAAAGGCAATCTCAAGTCCGTCCTCAACCGCAACTTTTTCAATGTTCTGGTATATTTTTTCAGCAGCTAGCCGTGATCCGAATTTGTACTCAAGGTAGGTCTTACGTTCCATACCTTCAATAGGCATGGTTGGATTCAGCTCAAACGCTTTCCAAAACACGTTGACGTCGTAATCTTGGCGTAACCTTTTTAGTGCTATATCGAGTCTATTTTTCCCGATATAGCACCAAGGGCATATCACGTCAGATATAACAGTTAGCCGATGGTTATATACTGACATGTGAATATGGCCTGTAAGGTTTTAGTTGAAATGCGGCATAATTTCTTTCGCAACCTGATCGACAACTTCTTTAGTTGGTCGTATCGGCTGGATAGCTACTTGATCTACGCCGGCATCGCGCATCGTTTCTATCATTCCTATCACTTCGTTTTTGGTTCCTGTGAGTGTTGTAGCCTGAATGATTTTTTTAGTCATGAGGTTCGCATGCTCATCCTTGAGTTGCTGCAAGTAACCTTCGTAGAGTTTTAGGTGGCGCGTTTCGATAGGAGCATCAGGTTCTTTGTAAACATCTGAGAATCCCATCAATTCACCTCTAAGCTCCTCAGGTATAGCGGACGGATCTTTATGGGACGATAGCGCGAAGATATTGCTGCTAGAGGCAACCATTGGACCCACCGCTTCTTTTACCGCTCGCGACTCTATTTCTTCATCAGACTCGGTAAGGTAAAAAGCGGTCATAGATAGTATATAGACATCATCTGGATTTCGGCCAGCTTCTTCGGCACCTTTTTTTACGTTATCCACCATCCATCGGACAAGATCAGGGTGAACAGCCCCAAAGAGAATAATTCCGTCAGCTACCTTACCCGCTAATTGCGCCACACGCGGTCCGCTTGCAGCAATATAGATTGGTATTCGATCATTAATATTTATGTAGTGGTAATCAGGGTTTAAAAATTTAATTTTTCGATGACGCTCACCTTCCGAATAATCAGTGACCTGACCATCAAACAGTCCACGACAAATGCGGACATGCTCTTCCAGATCCGCCACTTTTGCTGCGGGCATACCCATAGTTCTTCTTGTTGTATTACCAGTACCGATGCCCATAATCGCCCGTCCCGGTGCCAAAGAGTTAATTGTCGCCATACCGCAGGCGGATAAGGGGGCTATACGTGATGCGGGATTTGTAACGCCTGGGCCTATCTTGATTTTACTCGTTCTGTCTGCGCACAAAGCCATGCTAGCATACACTTCACTACCCAACATTTGAGAGTCATATAACCAAGCGTGACTGAATCCCGCGTCCTCAGCATATTTAACTTCCCCGTGAATGCGACAATCACCCATAAAGACAAATCCAAAATCCATAGTTTTTCCCTTATTTATTATATTAAGTTCGTTGGTTGTTCTGGTTACCAAACTTTTTTACATTTGTACTAACCGTTCCATAGTTCTATTTCTATTCTAAATCTAAAGCTTTGTTTATCCAAATACCGATGTCTTTTATTTCCTCGAGATTTACGCCATGGCCCACTTCGTAGGAATGATATTCGACGGGATAAGATCGATCTTGTAGATGTCTATGAGCCTCAATGCCTAGTTCAGCCGAAACCATTTGGTCTTGGTTACCGTGACCGATGAACACAGGTATCGACTTATTTTCGACGGAATATTTAACAGTATTTTTAGTTGGAAAATACGTTGAGAGCGCAACTAATCCTGCCAAGGAGTCCTTATAACTTAGAGCAACCTCGTATCCGACAGCACCTCCTTGAGAAAATCCAGCGATGATTATGTTTTTTGAAAGTATGCCTCGTTCATTTTCGCGCAGAATTAGTTTTCCGATTTCCTCGGCGGACTTTTCCAATTGTGGCTGATCGATTTTTTTCTCTAAATCAAGATTCGAGATATCATACCAAGCTGGCATTCGCATTCCATTATTAATCGATACTGGAATACTGGGCGCATGCGGAAAAATGAATCTCACTGACTTTGTCGAAATACCAAGTTCTGGGACTATGGGTTCGAAGTCGTGACCATTGGCACCTAAACCGTGCAACCATATTACAGACGATTGCGCTTGCTCCTGAGGCTCTATTTCGACGCAAGGAAGATAGTCCATATTTTTACCTCATTGATATTGTCTAACTTATAGCCAACATTTTAACTCTGAAAGTAACTCTCATACAGTGGATTTTTTGGAATCCTCCAAACTTGTGGTTTTGTTCTATTGGGTGGTGAATAATAGACTTAAACTTTTGTTACCACGGTGTTGACCTGGGAACAGCTTTGCTGCTGGCCAGACTAGTTTCAAATGCGGTCCCGTGATGGGCCGCACGCGAATAAAAGGTGAATAGGTATGCCTAATGTTTGTATTATTACCGGCGCTGCCGCTGGTATTGGTTTTGCACTAGCTAAAGCGTGTGTTGCACGTGGCGATGCTGTGATAATGATCGACATAGATGCTCTCAATGTTAAAAAGATGGCCGAGAGTCTGACCGCGCTGGGTTCTGGTTTTGCCCGTGGAGTTCAGCTAGATGTGACGTGCGCTGCTGATATGGAAGGAATTGTCAAAGAGATTGTCGCGGAACACGGGAAAATTGACTATTTTTTCAATAATGCTGGCGTCGCTGTATCGGGTGAAGTCAGAGACTTGAATTTAGAGCATTGGAAAAAAGTGATAGATGTCAATTTAGTTGGAGTTATAAATGGGTGCCATGCTGTATATCCTGTAATGGTCGCGCAGAGATCTGGGCATATTATCAATATCGCTTCTTTAGCTG
>CALJHG010000032.1 GCA_938075585.1 uncultured Gammaproteobacteria bacterium
TGAAAACACCCCAATGACCGCAGTGGCATGATTATGAGAATAAACCGCTACTGAATCACCAAATTCAAAGCCCGCTGCATATAATCCTTTGGCTATGCTATCAATTAGTTCATCAGCCTCCTTATAACTGTATGTTATATCCTCGCTGACTAAAAAATCCCTGCTAGGACTTTTTCTTACCCCTCTTTCGAAATAATCTATTGGCCTCAAGACTAGATCCTCCTGTTCTTCAATGTTAGCCCAAACTCTATCTCAGATTATTTAACATCAAGCACGACCCTAAGAATGTTAAACTTCTGCGCAATAAAAATACTGAGGACAACATTAAGACCACCACACCTAAATGTATTCAATTTACGCTTCCCTCACCTACCACCATGAGGTTTGGATTAAAGCCTTTCTTCTGCGCGACTTGAAGTAAATTTTTATAGATCTCTTTGGAAATACTCTTGTTTCTCGCCAATACCCAGAGATATTGACGGTCAGGAGAGCCGACCAGAACAACACTGTAATCTGAATCTATGTCCAGCACCCAGTAATCGCCCCATACCGCCGATAAAAAGCCGAGCCACGCGGGCGCAAACCGGACTTGCAATCGAGCGGGATCAAAGTACTTCTTATTGAGTCTTCCCTGACCTTCAGCTACGCGCAAAACTTCATCGCGATCTCGACAGGAATTAATAATACTAATCCGGCCAGGACTCAGAAGAGAGTATTCTGCGGATGGTTCGCTGACGCAAAACGCTTGGAATCGATTTGGGATAAAAGCGATTTGATACCACGTCCCCATATAACGCGCTAGTGAAAATTCAGGTACTGTCTCTGGTTCGCTCTGCACCACAGAAATCTGAGCGAAAAAAAGCACGCACAGGACTGAGAAAAACACTCTAGTTTTTTTTATTTTAAAACTCACTCTAATAAGACAACCCCTGATAGTTTAATCAAAGTACTATACAGTATGAGATTGCCACCATTGTCTCAATGCAGCATTTACTTCACCGGAGTGAAAACGCGCAACTTGGTTACTCGGAGAGAGTGCCTCTTCATAGAAAAAATCTGGTAACTCGTCATCCTTTTCTTCAAAGCCTGCCGCTCTATTAAAATCAGCCTCGTGTAACAATGTCTCACGACCTAACCTATAAAAAAACTCCGTATCTAACTCTGTGCCTACTGCCTTATTAATAAGATCCACGATCATCTCAACGTTGGCATTAGTTACTGAGCGCCCAAAGACACAGAGACCCAGCGAGTCTGCTGTAGCGCACACTACTTGCATTTCCATACTAGCCGCGACCAGATCATCCACACCTTTGCCACTACATTCAAATTTAGCGGCGTTTCCTGTGGTATGGTCGGCACCTTGGGCTGTGGTCATCATGGAAATACCTGTGACTTCGATAACTCTGGGATCGTACGCACTAATTCCTTGGTTTTTAATCACCGGAACTCTTTTAACACCATAAAATTGCCCAACATGACCAGTTCCACGCGCCCAGAGTTTGCCTTTTTCACTGCCAGCGCGGATTTCTTCCAGTACAGACGTAAGAAAATTTGTGTCCCCAAATTCTGCAAGCCCCGCATCCAGAAGTACGCCCATCATGGCGCCAGTTTCGATTGTATCGATACCGAGGTCATTCGCGATCCAATTTAAACGCGCTAAATCGTCAGGATCTTCAATACCGCAGTTAGTTCCCATGATACCTAGCGTCTCATACTCAACTGGAGAAGATATTTCTTCCCCATCCTCGCCGGCATACACATTACTGCACTCGATCATACAGCCAGGCATACAGGCATGGGAAACCTCGCCTCCCCTGCTCAAGTTCCTTTCGCGTATGTGTTCTCCGCCCATCTTAAATGTAGTGGAAGCACCATTCGTTTGGCTTCCTGCACTAAAATTATTTGTTGGTAGTCCCCCAACGTGATTTGTGTAATCACCCATCATCGCAGTACCGTAATCTCGAAGTGCCATAGTGGCGTCATCTGCGCGGATCATTTTTCCGTACTCTTTAATTCCTTTTAAAAGCTGCTTACGATCAGAAAATCCCGGCATTTTGGCCAAGTCTAAAACAATTGCCTTAATTTTTTTCGCTCCCATTACAGCTCCCACACCTCCACGCGCCGCTAAGCGGGTTGGCCTCTGATCTGTGTCACTCATGGCAATTCCGGCAAGAAGGCCCCCATACTCCCCGACTAAACTGCAGATGGCTAAGCTCACCTTAGAGCCATACTTTTCATGAAGCATTGCCGCACACTCAAAATTACCTTTGCCCATATAAGGTTTTGCCGAACTCCACTCCATCGAGCCATCAGCCTTAATGTATAGAACGGTCCATTCTTCACTCACATCATTTAATGTAAAACCAGCTATCTCTAGTTGTCACATCGCCAGGCCAAAGGAACCACCTGCATTCGACTCTTTTACTCCACCGGTCAATGGGCTTTTACAACCCACACTAGTTCGGTTCGCGTTGGAAAAATTACTCCCAGCGAAGGGCCCGGCAGAAAAGATCAGCGGGTTTTCAGCTCCTAATGGCTCAACCTTCGCTACACCCATTTCGAGTAAGGTTTTAGCGATAAAGAAACGACCTGCCTTAGCAACTTGTTCGCCGGTAAACTCTTCTTCGCGAACGCTCTTGTTTTTCACATTAATGTGTAAGTATTTTCTCATTAGTTTTCTTTGTCCGAAATTTCTATATTTTGTTTTTTTAGGGTTTTCTTAGGATTAATCATTGTATTATATATACGGTTTTTTTTCGCATTACTCTATGCATTTCGAGTCCTTGCTTTCATCCACTAGATTACTACTTTAAATCATAAATCTCACTTAAAAAAACGACGCACGCTCGTGGCAGAATTTAGTTCTTTCAAATAAAAAGTAAAAACTTTCTATATTATGAACGCGCCGCCTGACCCTTAACTAGGCGACCAGGAAATTCACCAGTTGGTTTATCGCCATTTAGTAAAACTGTCCCATTAACAATCGTGTGGGATATCCCTCGAGAGGTCTGCTTTAATCGTTGTGCTCCAGCAGGCAAATCATTTACCAACTCAGGCATATTAGGCCCAATCGTGTCGGGATCAAACACTAATAGGTCTGCGTTTAGCTCTTCCTTCACGAGTCCTCGATCGGTTAAGCCCCACGCACTTGCAGTATCCGATGTAATTAATTTAACTGCCTCTTCAATAGTGAACGCATTTTTCTCACGAACCCAATGGCTTAGCAAATGAGTTTGTAAAGAAGAATCCATGATCTGTGCAACGTGTGCTCCAGAGTCTGAGAAGGTTACAACACTGTGTGGATGCTTCATCATCTCTAAAACAGAGTCTTGATCTTCATTAGCCAGTGGTTGTCGAAAAAAAACATCAAAATCGCGTTCTAAAGCAATATCTATCATCGCTTCTACAGGGTGTACACCTCTCTCCTTAGCCACTTCGGACATAACACGCTCATCTCCAATTCCATTAAACAAGTAAACCCAGTCCCATTCGGGCGGTCTAGCCTCAGCCCCTGCCGCTTTTGGCCCATCGTGAGGTTTAGACGCAACCTCTATCAATTTTCGTCTTACTTCAGGATCGCGAAGAAGTTTTTTCTGTTCAGCAATAGGCTTCGCACGCACATCGCGCCAAACATCCCAAGCATCAAAAGGGGTTTTAGAAAGGAAGGACAGCATAGTCGATATAGACCGACTATGAGCCTGGACGAACAACTTTCCACCAGCAGCCTCGACTTCACCGCCAAGGTCATAGAAGGCAGGCCATAACTCTGGGGCTACCCTTATACTAGGCATCCCATAAGTAATAGGGCACTGAGACTCTATCGCTAGAGCCTTCAAACGATCGAAATAATCCTGCCGTCTTTGGGGGTTTCTTCCAGGTTCCTCACTCGCTAGCTCAAAAATACCACCTCCGGCCTCTCCCATAGCATTTACGATTGAACATACTTCGGGCCAATCTGCCACTCGACTCGCTACTGGTCTATCGTCTGCCGTAAGGTGATTCATCGTTCGGGAAGTCGAAAAACCTATGGCACCTGCACGCACAGCATCTTGCACTTCTTCCCGCATACACTTTAAATCATCGGCGGTTGCAGCTTCGGAAAATGCGCGTTCACCCATTGCA
Source organism: uncultured Gammaproteobacteria bacterium (assembly GCA_938075585.1). GTDB lineage: Bacteria > Pseudomonadota > Gammaproteobacteria > UBA4457. Next base: position 4,123 of record CALJHG010000032.1, read on the forward strand.
TACGTCCGCAGAGCTGAATGTCCGATGTATGCGCCGTAATTTATTCCTTTCGGTAAGCTTTCGATGACCTCCAGATATTCTCTAAAAGTCTCCCACTTCCATTCAATTCCCTCACGCATCGCGTCACGAGACAAGTCCTCCGCTCTCTCTAGATTTTTAAAAACCAAGTCAGCATCTCGCTCGGCGCAGGGGGCCAAAGTAAACCCGCAGTTACCCATCATCACAGTAGTAACACCGTGGTAACAAGAACACTGCCCCAAAGGGTCCCAAAATATCTGAGCATCCATATGTGTATGGCCATCAACAAAACCGGGAGATACGATTTTTCCGTCGGCATTTATTACCTGCTTCGCCTTCTCTGAGATCTTGCCCACAGAGACAATCTTTCCATCCTTCACCGCAACGTCAGCCATAAACCCAGGTTTGCCGGTACCATCAACTACTAGGCCATTCTTAATCAATAAATCGTGCACTTTGGTTCTCCCCTTTTCTCCAGCCACACATTGATTTTCGCTCGCAAAAATCGCGTATCGGAGTTAGTCTACTATGGTTCGCACAGAAGCAATAGCTAGTCGGGGAGAAAAAAGTTATGCCGCAATATCACATTATTGACGTCGATACTCATGTAACAGAGCGAGGAGACCTTTGGACCTCACGAGTACCTGAAAGGATGCGAGACAAAGTGCCATACGTCGCCAAGAACAAGCGAGGACGGGTAATGTGGTATGTCGGTGATACGGCAATCGCTCGATTAGGCTTTAATGCGACTGCTGGCGTGGGAGATATGATGAATCCCCCAAATGACTACGACGATATGCACCCCGGCGCCTGGGATGCTCACGAACGTCTAAAATACATGGATCAATATGGTATCTGGGCGATGGTCATGTACCCTAATGTTGGTGGGTTCGGCAACCAAGCATTTCTCAAACTGAAAGATCCAGAACTTATGCTTACATGTGTGCAAGTTTATAATGACTGGCAAACTGAGTGGGCGGCAGCGGACTCCCGTAGACTATTACCCATCACGTCGCTGCCTTTCTGGGATATTGGCCAATCGGTAAACGAAGTCCATCGGTGTGCCAAAAAGGGGCACAAAGGAATCCTTTTCACAGGAGATCCCCAATCTCATGGGCAACCATTTTTAGGAGACCCGCATTGGGATCCTTTATGGCGGGCAGCATGTGAGTGCGATTTACCTATCAGCTTTCATATTGGTTCGGGTAATATGGAAGGCGGACTCGTAAAAGAAAAATCAGAAGTTGTCGGCAAGATGGCGGCGTTTACTGAGCTATCAGTTGAATTTTTCATGAGGAACGGAATCCAACTGACCGATCTGCTACTGTCAGGTGTGCTTGCCAAATTTCCTAGTATTAAATTTGTTTCCGTTGAGTCAGGTATTGGTTGGATACCATTCGTCCTCGAAGCGTTGGATTATCAATTTGAAGGTAACAGCGTAAGGAAGCAACGTCCCGATCTCGCGATGCCGCCATCAGAATACTTCAAAAAAAATGTCTATGGCTGTTATTGGTTTGAGCAAGTCGCACCTAAAAAATTGATCGATACGGTAGGAGTCGATAACATCTTATTCGAAACGGATTTTCCTCACCCTACTTCTCTGTTTGGAGATGAGATACAGTCAAGAATTTCTGAGGGGCTAGGCGACTGCGACCCTGGG
>CALJHG010000033.1 GCA_938075585.1 uncultured Gammaproteobacteria bacterium
TCGAGTCCCAAAATGTTTTTTAGTCCGGATAAATTCCATTACGAAGAATGAGCGGGCTCTACTGACCGGCCCTCCTCGGTGCTAGGATAACTAGCTTAGTGAGATAACACTGTGTAATCTGGGTGGTGTATTGGAAAATCTCTTTTACTGTCTTGATTACGACCCAGGTTGCGACTTTATTTTTGCGTGTATAAAAAGCATCTCCAGCCACCTAGTTGTGTACTTTACCATCCTCGCAGATTAGTTGGATTTTCTCGTGTAACAGCGTGCAAATCTCGTCGCCCGGATAAGTGTACTCAAATTTCCTCGGTGTACATTCCAAAACGCCTATCATCGTTCTCGTACCAAAATTCTCAACATCCAATCTTCGCGAGTAGATTGGATCGCCTTCTAGTACATTTATGAATGGCAGTCTTTCCATAGGCGGCAAGAGTACAAGCCCACCTTCCTCTTTGAATTCTGTATAATCTAATATTCTATAACTCTCCGCAGATTTTTACTGCAATTAGAATATTTATACTAATTAAGAGGGATAAATTAAGGCGAGAGATTTATGTCTAGGTCATGCTGTATCGGATCGGAGAGGGAAATTGGAATTAATTAAAAAACCGATATTGGCGATCATAATAATGTCTATCCTATGGGGCTACGGCTGGACCTCTCTTAAAGTTGGTTTGATCGACGCGCCACCATTTAAGCTGACTGCCTTACGACTGACTCTTAGTGCCATGTTTCTACTTTTATTGTTACCTCTTACCGGACGCTCATTTATACCGCCCCGACTAAAAGAATTATTTTTATTAGGTTTTGTACACACATCATTACTGTTTTGCTTGTCGACATGGGCTGTTTCAGAGGGGAGCGCAGGGCGAGTAGCATTCATGGTTTATACAATGCCTTTTTTCACGATACTTTTCGCACGAATGTTCCTGAGCGAAATTATCGAAAGGCTTCAATGGGTAGCTATCGTTGCTGCGGCGATCGGTTTGGTATTGATTGTGCAACCTTGGGGATTTTATGGGAATCACTTGAGCAGTGCATTGTCGGTAGGAGCAGGGGTAGTCTGGGCACTCGGCGCGATAATGGTGAAGCGTCTTCAGGAACGGGAGCCTATGGACTTATTATCCATGACTGCTTGGCAGATGACCTTGGGATGTATTCCCCTTATTGGTTTGTCGTTTCTTGTACCAGAAGAAGCAATTATTTGGTCAACACGATTCGTGGGGAATCTGATTTTTATTGCCATAGGAGTGACAGGACTTGGTTCAATGCTATGGATGTATGCGCTAAGCAATTTAAAAGCTGGGACCGCAGGCTTGGCAACTTTAGCAGCGCCCCCCATTGCGATGATAAGCTCGGCGTTATACTTTCAGGAGCAACCGAATGTCATTGAGTGGTTTGGTATGTTTTTTATTTTAATGGCCTTGATGACGCTTAGTTTCGGTCCGCAAGAACCATCCGATAAGATGAATTAAAGTCCAAATTGTTCCGCGCGCACGTTCTTCAAAGACATAGTCTATTCCTATCATCTGTTAAAAATATCGCAGTTTTTTTATTTTTTGGCTTTGTCGCCGAGTATTCATCACGAAAATTCTAGCAGCTCACGCTGTGTTCCTGCTTTTCCGTCAAGAACATGACTGAGATACTCTTCGTAAGTATCCATCCACATACCTGCACCTTTTTCTCGATCTTTAGCGGCATCTGTTTTCGTGGTTTTCATATACCAGTTATTACAGCGTAACCAAACTTTTCCTTCAGATGAGGAATTACACAGATTAGTCCAGTGCATCACAGCATCTTTGCGAGGTTCTACACAAGAATATCCATTTTCATGCATTCCGACGACTAATTCGGCAATATATTTCGCTTGCTGCTCGCATAACAATGTAACGTTCGTTACTGGGTTGAGACTTTGTGGCCCTACCATCATATAAAAGTTGGGCATTTCATCGACATGGATACCCCAGAGTGAACTGGGTTTAGTCATTTGGAATCGATTATTTTCGTTGGCTCCAAATTTAGCCGCTAGTGTACTATTGTTGCGTCCAATAATAGGAAACGGGATAAAATTGCTGTCAAACCCTGTGGCATAAATAATGACATCGAACTCAAAGTGCTCACCTCGTGCAATATTTAAACCAGTTTCATCGACGCTAACTACACCTCCATCATCGTGCACTAGGGTCACGTTAGGCTTATTAAACGAGGTATAGTAATCGTCAATGAAGAGAACTCGTTTACACCAAAAAGGATAGTCTGGCGTAAGTAACTTAGCGACGTTAGGATCATTAACGTCGTTGCGAATGCCTTCAGCAAGTTCTTTACACACGGCCTCATTTTGTTTTTCATCATGTAGTACGTCGAAATCTATGAATTGTTCTCCCGGTGGATATTCGCCCTTGCCCATCGCCTTACGGAGAAGCTCACCATAACCACCTGACTGGAATTGATTTCTAACATCATCGGGAGTCAGTTCATCTTCTCTTGGTAGAGCCCACGTTGGTGTCCTCTGAAAGACATGCAGACTTTTCACTTGATCAGCTATGGATGTAATGACTTGTGCAGCCGACGCTCCTGTTCCAATAATACCGACTCGTTTTCCTGACAGGTCTGCACTTTTATCCCACTGAGCGGTATGGAAACTTTCTCCATTAAAGGATTCCATCCCCCCAAATTCTGGCAAACGTGGGCTCGATAGTGGTCCATTAGCGCTAACAAAGTGCTTACACGTAACGACTTGAATATCTTCTTCGGATTCAGTGTCAGCAGTTGTTATTTGCCAGATTTTTTTATCATCACCCAAATATTTGGCTTCGATTACTTTGCGGGAAAATCGAATACAGTTCCTTATGCCCACGTGATCTGTCAGAAGTTCGGCATACGAAGATATTTCCGGCTGGCTCACATACTTTTTTGTGGGAATAAACCTTGTTTGATCGAGTAGTGGCAGGTACGCATAAGAAGGAACATCGCATGCAGCGCCAGGATACGAACCGACTCCTCCATTAGCCCAGACTCCGCCCACGGAGGGAGTCATTTCGAAAACTCTTATATTATTTACACCAGCTTTTTTAAGATAGTTAGTACACAGTAATCCCGAAAATCCTGCACCGACTATGACCACTTCGAAATCAGCAGATGCTTCATCCACGATTTTATCTCCCTAGTTAGTAATTATATTTTTTATTCTACAATTTTTATCGCGTAATTTATCTTACCCAAAGTGCGTTTCTAGATTCAAGTATTCTAAATTAACATTCGCTATGCGAAAAACAATACCTACAGTTTTTATCATTAGCGCTTCACCACACTAAAAGTATCATCGCTATTAAATTTTAGCTTCAAGAATCGGTTATGTGCTGCTAGAAGGCCTTCTAGAGGAGCATTTAGGAGTCTTTTAAGTGTGCGGCACATGTCAAGATTCTTTGAAATTCTTATCGGTGTTTTAACGCAAATACTGGTTTTGTTTCTATTCCATTGATCGCCTGATCCAGAAAAAAAGAACTCAAGCAATTGTATAAAGTTTTCTTGATCGTCGCCCCTTAAACCAGCGCCTCTTGCGACATTGTCGTAACATTGCATGCCGATTTGTAGAGCACATAATTCTCCGAGTCTCAAAGCCTCCTTTTCGCCCAAGAGTTCTATGAATATAGGCAATGCATTTCGAATATACTCCATTGCATAATTCCTATACGCCTTAGATCGTCTGATCTCTGGCCACGATTCTTGATCAAGAACCGGTAATGTTTGTGGGTCAATATACGGGCATGATTCATCTGATGAGAAGCGGAGGCGCTCGTCCTCGGTCAAAATCTTATCATATTCTAAATAGTAGCCTTCTAAGCCAGGTTGACCTCCAACGGTTGTTTTAGTACAGACAAAGCCGAGCCTCGGATTTTCTAAAGACACACCATTATGAGCATGCCATCCTCTCATCATTTGTTCGTTAACTATGCCAGGTATCGCGCAGATAGCAGTTCCTGCCCAAATCCAGCGTGGAGGAGGGTATCGTATCCATGCTTTTTTATCGGAGACTTTGAGGTATTCTACTTTTACTCCGCCGAGTTGATTGGAAAAATAATGATATTGAGCTGCAGCGACTGCATCTGGCAAGTCGGTGAGATTAAGTTTTTCCAAGCCAGGCAGAAAATTCTTATGGTGTTGATACCGGAAAAGCTTAAATATAAACTTTGCCGCGATTTCGTTTCCTTTATGCGTGATCAAACTCAAAACCAATCCGGTGAGCCAGCTATGATAGAAATCGGCAACGACCAGAGTCGCATTGGATGTGTCAATTTTCATAATAGCGTAAAGATACACTTCCTTGGTTGGAGTTTCACCTATCCAGTAATTATGGATGGGAGAAAGACTTTCTCTGCGTAACAGGGCTTCATTTTCAGTTTCATCTACTTTTTTATTTAGCCTCATCTATTTTACACAATGGTGAAAATATGATGTATTAAGTTTTTTTGTTGACTTTGCGCACCCTAAGAGTTTTTATGGGAACATCAGACTTTGTGCTGGAGGATATTAGTCACTCTGGAATAGGGCTTCTATTTAGTAGGTTTGTAAATTACACATCAAGTTCTATCGAGGAAGAAAAGTAAATGGATTTATCAAATCATAGATATTTAGTTGATACTGATTGGTTAGCACGACATCTAAACGATGAGAGTTTAGTTTTAGTGGAGGCGACATCGTTACTTCCTAATTATTTTGAGGAATCCGTCGCCATAGAGGGAATTAAAACAGAGAGTGGTAGGGAGGCGTTTGACCAAGACCACATCCCGGGAAGTACTTATATCGGTATTTTGGAGGAGATCTCTGATCCTCAGGGTGGCCGGTTTATGTATGGTCTGCCTTCGGCAGCACGTTTTTCTGAAGTTATGTCGCAAAATGGTATCGGAGCCGATAGCGCAGTGATCATTTATGATCGCTCTATGAATATGTGGGCGGCTCGTCTTTGGTGGATGCTGCGTGTTTTTGGATTCAACAATGCGGTTGTCCTTGATGGAGGTTATACGAAATGGGTGCAAGAGGATCGACCGACTAACAGGGAAATTGTCACGCGCACTCCGACTAACTTTATCGCTAAATTCCAATCGAATTTGATAGCCGACCGTGATCAAGTTTTAGGCGCTATTCAAGAGGAAAGCTCCTGCCTCATTAACGCGTTACTTTCGGATGAGTTCGAGGGCAAGCCACCACAAAGATATAAGCGCTTGGGAAGGATCCCATCTAGTGTAAGTGTTCCGTTCAACGAAACAGTTGATCTAGACTCGCAATTGTATATTGACGATGAAAATGCCAAATCTGTATTCGAACAAGCCGGAGCTTCTGCAGCAGAAGAAGTGATTTGCTATTGTGGAGGTGGGATAGCTGCTTGTAGCACAGCTCTTTTACTTGCACGATTGGGGTACGATGGCGTGTCCGTTTACGATGGCTCTATGAATGAATGGGCTGGAGATATGTCTCTACCGATTGAAACAGGGTCAGACTGACTACTATCTTGAGGGCATAGACGCAGTCGCCTTTCCCGAAGCTGATAGCTCACCGTCCTGATTTTTTGCCTCTAGTTCGAAGTCTACTAGAAATTTGCCTTTCTCTTCCCTTTTGTTAACAACTTTGCCCTCAATTGTGAGTAAATCACCTTCGGGGTTATGGCGTCTTATTTCAGAGTAAAGGTGTGTAAGAGTCGCATTGTCTCCTATCCAATTAGTGATCGCGTGCGATAACCAAGAGCATCTCTCGGGACCATAGTCATAAGCACCAGGCGCTCCCACTTTTTTTGCGAATTCCTCTTCCCAGTGAACTCTTTCAGGACAATCTGGTATTCCAAATTTGTTCTTGATTCCTGTCGCAGGATGACGCGCTTGCATCTGCCACGCTAATTTGTTCGCACGAATATACAGTCCACCCCAGCCTTGGGCGTAACATATAAATCCTGTAACAGTCATAGGACCTTTAGCTAAGACTGGAAGTTCTTCTCCGATTTTAATGTCCTCAAAATATCTTGGTTCCGAACCCCGTATGCGTTCAGCCTCATACAGTTTTGCGTGGCGCTGCAGTTCCTCTTCGGAATATTTTCGAACTTCTCGCCCTTTGAGCTTATCGTATTTAGTACCTGTTTCTCTCGCTAAATCACGGTCAGTTCTAAAACACCAAGAGTCGCCATCGGCTAGTTTGTCGCCCGCTTGATCAAAAAAATCGACATGATAGATCTGTTGAATTGATCTCCCGGCAAAAGCAGTCTCATGCTCTACAAGATCTTTCAGATAGGCTTCGGTGGAGATTTCCGTATTTCGCATTATTGGTTTTAGCCAATTGAAATCGGCCCCAGCCCACATGGCATGAATACCAGGCAAGCCCCCAACATAGCCACTAATAATCCTACTACAAGCGAATACGAAAGATGGGGGAGCTACAATATCTCCATAAACTGTTGTTTGAGCGTAATCGGGATCACACCACAAAGGGTTGTCGTCCCCAATTCCGTGTGCATAGTGTCTAATATTATCTCTAGTAGCCTCATAGCACCATGGCTCCAAAGTCCTTTCTATTTTTACGCCTATTCTTTTTCGAAGATCGTCTAACGCGGACTCGGTAATACCTAAAAATTCTCGTGTGAATTGTTCGCTCATAATTTACGTTGCCTATATCTTTGGATACAAAATTTGATAGTAGTAATATTCTTCAGCTGCTGTTTGTCGACTTAGCTTTATCTCGCAAGGCTTTTCTATTGACCTTCCCTGCAGGAGTCTTCGGAAGTGTTTTGACAAAATTTATTTCTCTCGGGTATTCGTGTTGAGATAATTTTTCTTTCATGTACGCCTTGATTACATCTGTTTGCGCCAATGCGTCAGTATTTAAAACGATATACGCTCTCGCCACCTGGCCTCGTAAGCTATCCGCAACACCAATGACTGCAGCCTCTGCTACAGAGGGGTGCGTAAGCAATGTATTTTCAATTTCCACCGCACTCATTGTCCAACCCGCAGATATGATGACGTCATCCGAGCGTCCTGCATGGAAAAAATAGCCCTCGTCATCTTTATACCCAAAATCTTTCACTCGGAACCACGCATTCTTTCGTTTTACAGATATTTCTCCAATTTCATCTATGTTGGCCAAGGAATTCTCACTATTTAATATAGCCACCTCATTGCCCGGCGCAGGTTTACCTAAAGCACCCGGCTTGACTTTATGTCCTTTGATGCCTGGGTAATCGACCATTATGACGCCTACCTCGGTTGTACCATACATGCTGGCAGGTGCTGAGCCGAAGGAATGTTTTATCCAATCGAAGGTGTTAATATCAAGTGGTTCTCCAGTGAAAGAACACTTGCTAAGATTAATCGTGTAATCATCTCGATAGCCGGAATTGCGTAACATTCGGTAAACGGTCGCAGCAGCAGCAAAGTTATTTACTTTCAATTGTTCAAGGGCTGCATAGATCATTTTAGGATCAAATTGGCCTGCGTACGATACGATATGAACACCTAATGCGAGCGGGGCGACTGTTCCGTGCCATAAGCCGTGCCCCCACGCTGGAGAAGAAGGGCAGAAATACGTGTCCTCTGGCTTTAGCCCTATCCCGTATAGGGCGGCTATCATAAGTGTCACAACTGAACGTTGCGTATGTCTGACTGCCTCCGGAAGTTCTCTAGTAGTACCAGAGGTATATTGGAATACGGACAAGTCACTAGCTTTAGTAACGGGCAAGTATTTTTCGGGATAAGTTTGCAAAGATTCTAAAAAAAATTCATCCGCACGAAGTACGGGAATGTTAGAAAACTGTTCTTTAATCGAGTCAAGATTTTTATCGGCCACAATTAGCGAGGGCGTACAATCTCTAATTCTTAAGGCGAGGGCGTCTGGACCAAAGAGTGTAAACATTGGAACCGCGATTGCTCCCCGCTTAATCGCGCCGAAAAGCGAAGTATAAAACGCCTTCCCTGGTTCCAGAATTATGGCAACCCGTTCTCCATGTTTGATGCCAGATTTTTCTAATTGATGTGCAAATTGGCTCGTGCTTGTAATAAGTTCATCGTAGTCAAGGTGCTCGATATCCCCACTATCGTGCTTTACACTGATCGCCCGACCTTTCCCAGTGTGCCTATCCAAACACTCATGGGCTAAGTTCATATATTCTTTGTTGCCGTCAAATAAATCCCATAGCAGCTTGCTAGAAAACTCACTTTGTATTGAGTCGTAGTTATCAAGTTCTAGTAAGTGCGTCATAACAACTTTTCTGGCATCGAAGCGATCCTTGATTGAGAAAGTGAGGTGCTCATTATTTCAAATTATAAGACAAAAGTTATTTCTCGTTATAGCTTTTTGGCAGAGTTATAGGCTTTCATAGGGTAATAAAAATAGTATAGATACAAATAGTCTATTGGATGTATAACTATAAGTGTTGTATCTCAGTTGTTAGTACTTTAATTTGTTTAACGTAAGAGATTGGAATGCGTAAATTCTTTTAACTTCGGGGAAAGCTTCAATGAAAAAAAGTTATATATTTTTGGCGTTATTTTTAGTTTTATTTTCCACAACTTTATCTGCGGGCCACCACGGACACGCTAAGTTGAACGATCAGATGGTTCGTGACTATTTTAACGGTTGGGATACAGCTGATATAGAAAAAG
>CALJHG010000034.1 GCA_938075585.1 uncultured Gammaproteobacteria bacterium
TTGAACCAGACAAATGTGCTAGTAAAGGTTCTGCAAGTACAGCATATAAAAAGTTAGAGAAAGGAAACAAACATAGCAAGACTACAAAAACACAAGCGATTGCCCGCAAAAGACGATTTCTTAACTCGATAAGGTGAGAAACAAACGTTTGTTTTTTTTCGTCTACTCCATTGGGACCACCATCGGTCAAACTTGGTTTTTTCTTAGACTTACCAAATATCATAAATACATTTCTAATTTTTTCTCAGAAAGAATAGTTTCAGACTTTAGGGGCTATATCCTGTCGCGACGTCTCATCACTTTTTTCAAGATCTAGTACGTCATCAACAGTCGGCTCACGCGCAAGATCTTTCAACTTTCGATCCTCTTCTAGGAAATCCTTGTTGAGTTGCTTGTATTCGTCAGTTTGCGCTTCGCGCTCGATTTCATATCTTGCACTTCTGATCATGCGTTGCAGCTGACCAATCCATTGACCAGCACTTTTAATCAAGGCAGGCATTTTCTCAGGCCCAACCACTAGCAGAGCAACGATAAAAATAACGCCCAGCTCCCAAAATCCGATATCAAACATATTCTATCTCGGCGCGCCTTCTTCTTTTTCAGAACTGACCTCAGCTTCGATAGTTTGCGCCTCTCCCTTAAGCGGGTCAGGTTCGGTAGGCTCCTCTTTCATTGCTTTTTTAAAGTCTCTGATCCACCCCCCCACGTCCGAACCCACTCCTTTAATCTTTTTGGTACCGAATACCAACGCCACTATCACTAGTAAAACTACTAATTCTTTTATTCCAAATCCCATAATATTCTCCGCTAGAAACAACGCAACGGCTATTTCTGTCTATTAGCTTTCTCTTCAATACCAGATGTACCAGACCTACGTTCAAGCTCAGCCAGTACGTCCGACACTTCTAAGTCGAAGTACTTTAGCAATACAACTGAATGAAACCATAAATCAGCTGCCTCGTATACTACCTCATTTCTATCTCCATTCTTACCTGCTAGCACCAATTCGGTAGCTTCCTCGCCGACTTTTTTTAATATCCCATCTATTCCCGATGCGAATAGACCCGAAACATATGACTCATTAGGATCAGACTTTCGTCGAGCTTCGATCAACTCACTTAGATTTCTTAAAACATCATCCATATATATAGCCTTTTTACAATGTTATGAATAAATATCAGCCGAATCCTTAATAACGGGTTCTGTTACTAGCCATGACCCAGCCTGATAGAGTTTGTAAAAACATGTTGCCCTTCCTGTATGACACGCAATCGGTTCTATTTGCTCAACAATTAGTAAAATGCTATCCCCATCGCAGTCAAGACGCAGCTCACGGAGCTTTTGAATGAAACCCGACTGCTCCCCTTTTCTCCACAAACTTTTCCGACTCCGAGACCAATATACGACTCTGCCTTCGTCAATAGTAGCTTTCAAAGCGTCCTCATTCATCCAGGCCAAAGTAAGCACCTTACCTGAAGTACAGTCTTGGGACACTGCCGGAACTAGTCCGTTCTTATCCCATTTAACTTCATTTAGGTAACTCATATTCGCACCTCTATTCCTTGACTCTGCATAAGCCTCTTGGCCTCCAGAACCGTATGTTCTCCAAAATGAAATATACTAGCAGCCAAAACGGCACTAGCATGACCTTCCTTTACACCATCAACTAGATGTTGTAATTCACCAACTCCACCAGATGCAATAATTGGTATCGATACCGAGTCTGATACCGCTTTAGTTAACTGGAGATCATAGCCATCGCGAGTGCCGTCTCTATCCATACTCGTCAAAAGAATTTCTCCCGCGCCAAAGCTCTCCATTTTTTTGACCCATTCAACTGCGTCTATCCCAGTAGCATTTCTACCACCGTGTGTGAAAATCTCCCATCGGTCAGGGCCACACAAACGAGCATCAGTTGCAACAACAATACATTGTGATCCAAATTTTTCTGCCGCTGCTTTGATAAGTTCCGGATCATTAATGGCAGCGGTATTCAGAGACACCTTGTCGGCACCAGCCTGCAACATAATCCTAATATCATCTAAGCTCCTTATCCCGCCCCCAACAGTCAGCGGAATAAAAACCTGTTCGGCCACGGCCTCTACTACATTAACAATTGTGTCCCGATCGTGCGCACTAGCTGTAATATCTAAAAATGTTATCTCGTCCGCGCCCTGCTTATCATACCGTTGCGCTATTTCAACAGGATCACCCGCATCTCTAATATCCAAAAATCGTACACCCTTAACCACCCTGCCAGCATCGACGTCCAAACAGGGAATAATACGGGTTGCAAGCGTCATTTAAACAAAATTCGAATCTGATAGCTGGTCAGCCAACGCCTGAGCTTCTGAAAAATCTAGTTTTCCTTCATAAAGCGCTTTGCCCGTGATAGCTCCAGATACGCCATCTTTCGAAACACGGCTTAAGCGACGAATATCATCAAGATTCGTGACCCCTCCCGAGGCATATACTGGTACTTTTAGTTCTCGAGCTAGAGAAGCTGTCGCCTCAACATTCAGGCCTTCCATCATGCCATCCCGGCCAATATCTGTGTAAATAATAGCCTCCACCCCATCACTCTCAAAACGCTGAGCAATATCTAAAGCATCGTGCTTGGACAGTTTCGACCAACCATCTATTGCAACTTTACCGTTACGTACATCCAAGCCCACCATTATATGACCAGGGAACTCAATGCAAACATCGGATACAAAATGAGGCGCTGTCACCGCTTTAGTGCCGAGAATTACGTATCGAACACCCGCGTCAAGGTAGCTTTGAATAGTATCCTCGTCCCTAATACCCCCACCTACTTGAATATCAATTGTAGGCAGTTCTTCGGCTATCTGATGGATAACATGGTGATTAATCGGACTGCCTTCAAACGCACCGTCCAAATCAACTAAATGCAAACGCCGTGCTCCAGCCTCAGCCCACTTAACAGCCATTTTTACAGGATCATCAGAATAAACTGTATCCCGTTCCATATCGCCTTGAACTAGCCGCACACACCTACCACCTTTCAGGTCAATCGCCGGTATTAAAAGCATAATCGTTTTCCAATCCCCAACTGGGGACGCCTCCCATTGCAAAGACAAGTTTAATGAGTTTGCACTAATGGTAACACGGTGGATACATTAGAAATAATCTCGATACTCCGAAACTCTCAATGCGCTTCCTCCCAACTTTGCCCTATTCCCACATCAACAATTAAAGGAACACTCAACTTCGTGATAGATTCCATAAGATGTCTTACTTTTTCTCCTACCTTCGGAGCTATCGAAGACTCGACTTCAAGTACTAATTCATCGTGAACTTGCATGACTAAAACGGCATCGATACTTTCATTTTCAATCCATTTAGCAACATCAATCATTGCCAATTTGATGATGTCAGCTGCAGTCCCCTGCATGGGCGCGTTAATAGCTGTTCTCTCCGCATATTGCCGCAGCTGTACTCGCTTTGCATTGATATCGGGTAAGTTAAGTCTCCGCCCAAAAATCGTTTCTACAAACCCGCGCTTCTTCGCCTCTGCTTTGGTATCATCCATAAATTCAAGAACGCTTGGGTATCTAGAGAAATAGGTATTTATATAGGCTTGCGCGCTAGCTCGATCAACCTCTAGCTGTCGGGCCAAACCAAACGCAGACATACCATAAATTAGGCCAAAATTTATAGCCTTTGCCGCCCTTCTTTGTTCATTGGACACCTTGTCTATCGGAACCGAAAAGACTTCCGAAGCGGTGGCATTATGAACATCCAGGCCACTACTGAAGGCAGTTATCAGCCCAATATCACCCGATAGATGCGCCATGATCCGCAACTCTATTTGCGAATAATCCGCCGCTACAATACTTTTCCCTTTGGATGCTTTAAAGGCCTTCCTGATGCGCCTGCCCTCAGGTGATTTTATCGGGATATTTTGTAAATTAGGCTCTGAGGAGGACAGACGACCAGTTGCAGTCACCGCTTGATGATAACTAGTATGAACTCTGCCAGTAGTCTTATTGATCCGTAAAGGCAGTTTATCGGTATATGTAGACTTTAATTTACTCAAGGATCGAAATTCCAGAATCACACGCGGTAACGTGAACTCATTGGACAATTCTTGCAATACCGACTCTGCAGTTGAGGGCTGACCTTTAGGTGTCTTGGAGATTACAGGTAGGCCAAGCTTCTCAAACAAAATATTCTGTAGTTGTTTTGGAGAAGAGATATTGAAAGCTTCACCCGCAAGTTCATGAGCTTCGGCCTCTAACCTTTTAAGACTCGCGGCTAGTTCCGCGCCCTGTTCCTTAAGCATGTGAGGGTCCACATTAACTCCCGCCCGTTCCATATTAGATAGTACCGGCACTAACGGGATCTCTATGTTCGTATAGATGTTTGTTAAATTATCATCTTTCATTAGCTCCCCTTGAAAAAATGCATGGAGCTGATAAGAGACTTCCGCGTCCTCCGCGGCGTAATCTGCCGCAACATCTAAAGAGACCTGTGAGAAATTTATCTGTTTAGCACCTTTTCCTACCACGTCTTCGTATTTAGTCGTAATCCTACCATTTAGGTATTTAAACGCTAATTTATCTAAGCCGTGCCTAGAACCTGTGCTATCGAGAACATATGATTCCAGCATCGAATCAAACAATATGCCTTGAACATCAATTCCATAATTTAGCAATACATTACGGTCGTACTTTAAATTGTGACCAAGTTTGAAAATAGTTTTAGATTCAAATATTTTTTTCAGCTTAGAAAGAGCCGTTTTAAGACAAATTTGTTCCGGCACGTTATGATAGTTGTGGCCCAGCGGCAAATAAGCAGCGCCACCTTTCTCACAGCAAAATGATATTCCAACTAACTCAGCATTCATGTAGTCTAGTGAGGTAGTCTCAGTATCAAAAGCAAAATAGTCAGTGGTTATCAACTTTTCGACCCAAAGATCTAGAGCGGAAATATCGAGAATTATTTCAATATTCAACACCTCGGAGATCTGTTCCGCCTGTTGGATCGGCGCTTCCCCGATAGTAGCGGGATCTAGACCTTGCTCACTTAATTGAGATAAAGCAGTTTTAAACTCGTACTCTTCATAGAGTCCTAATAGCTTACTAGTATCAACAGGAGCGTGAACTAAATCCTTTGTCTCCACACCCACCTGAATATCCCGGATGATAGTCACTAATTTTCGGGACAAAGGCATTTGATCCAAAAAATCTCTAAGGTTATCCCCTACCTTACCTTTTATTGCATGAGCATTGAGAGCGATCCCATCCAAACCATTATAGGTTTGTATCCATTTTACCGCTGTCTTTGGGCCGACCTTAGGTACTCCGGGGATATTGTCTACCGCATCGCCGACCAAAGTTAAATAATCTACTATTTGGTTTGGCCTAACACCAAACTTATGCTTTACTCCATCCTCGTCAAGGAAAGAACCATCCATCGTATTAATCAGAGAGATATTTTTTTCCACCAACTGGGCGAAATCTTTGTCGCCGGTAGAAATTATAACGTCATAACCCTCTTCGACCGCTTTCGTAGCAACTGTACCAATCACATCATCCGCTTCAATACCGTCAACCTGTAATATTGGGTATCCTAACGCGCGAATCATTTCATGTAGAGGGGCTATCTGACTAGATAATTCCGGGGGCATTTTAGCTCGGTTTGCTTTGTAGTCCTTGTACCAGTTGTTACGAATGGTCGCACCACGAGGGTCAAAAACTACTGCGAAGTTAGCCGCTGGATATTGCTGCTTTAGCTTAGACAGCATATTCAATACGCCATGCATAGCTCCAGTAGGGTGGCCTTTTGAGCTAGTCAATTCTGGTAGAGCATAAAATGCTCGATATAGATAGGACGATCCGTCAACTAAAATTAAAAGCTGTTTATTTTCCATTTAAATCCAAAATAATGAGCAATTTTTCAGTAAGCAATGTTTTATTCAGTTTTCAATGCTATTCTTAAGGTTAATGATACTAGCAAACATTTCGAAGAGAGACCGATATCCTATGAAACTAAACTACCACCTTGCTGTAATTGCATCAGTTTCTATATTTGCGACAATGTTACAAGCTGAAGAGCAACAATTTATTGACGCACCTCCGCCTCCAATTGTAATAGTCCCAGATGACGCCTACATGCACGAGGAACTTGAGCCTGAAATAACTATTGTACAAAAGAAAAACGCTATACACGAAGAACACAGGCTGAACGGCCGCCTATATATGATAAAGGTTACTCCTACTCGAGGGATTCCTTACTTCTTTTTAGACCACGATGGCGATGGTCTCTTAGAAACAAGGTTAGATGGCAAGCCAGAGCCGACTGTACCTCAATGGGTTTTATTCAAATGGTAATACAGCCGACAAGACGATAGGAGGTCTCAGCTCTCACTTGGGTACTTGACAGTGGAGAATAGAAAAATTTTTATATGTTAATAATGGAAGGGCGGAAATTCCGCCCTTCCAGAAACTAAAAACTCTATTTAGTCGTCACCGGCATTACATAGGAAGTGCCCTAAACCAGCACCTACTGCTGCTCCAAGCATCATAGCACCTTTATCGTCGCCATCTAATCCGCCAGCAACAACACCAGCACCTAAAGTACCGCCCAGTACTGGACAGAGAATATCGGCAGGTTTAATATTTTTACTAGCACAGCCACTCAATAGTAATCCCAGCACTAGTACTGCTGACAATCTTGAAATTTTGTTCATTATCCATGTCTCCCACGAACTTTTATAATTTACCTATTTGGTAGGCACCCTTATTTTTGTAAAAGCTTAACACACTTGAGGTCACATGCGCGACTTTAAAGTTTTAAGCTATTCCCCCTATCCTAGACGCTAAGCGTAAATCAGAAGCAGGATGTGTCAAACTAAATTTTTGTTGTATTAAAACAACATTTAGCTATTCGTACAAAT
Source organism: uncultured Gammaproteobacteria bacterium (assembly GCA_938075585.1). Taxonomy (GTDB): domain Bacteria; phylum Pseudomonadota; class Gammaproteobacteria; genus UBA4457. Next base: position 6,923 of record CALJHG010000034.1, read on the forward strand.
ATTAACACATAAATCCGATAATTCTAGCGTTTCTTACACCCAACGCTAAACAAGGAACATCGTAGCTAGGCCTAAAAACGCAACAAATCCTACTATATCAGTTACCGTGGTAAGTACTACTCCTCCAGCTAGTGCTGGATCGATATTGATTTTCTGCAGTAATAAAGGAATTGCGGCTCCCGCGAAACCCGCGGTCAGCAAATTCAGCACCATCGCAAACCCTATAACCGCGCCTAAACCGGCATCTCCAAACCAAAACCCGGCAACACAAGAAACCACAATTGACCATATACAACCATTGACCAAGCCTACCGCGACTTCTTTGCGCACCACTGTCTTCGCGTTTGCATCACCCACATTCCCCAGAGCCAAGCCTCTCAATACAATAGTCAAAGTTTGATTTCCCGCGATCCCACCCATACTAGCCACTATCGGCATCAAAACTGCCAATGCCACTAACTGCTCAATCGTGCCTTCAAATAACCCTATGACCCATGCAGCCGCAAATGCTGTGGCCAAGTTTACCGCCAGCCATAATGAGCGTTGTCTGGTACTTACTAGCACCGGCGCAAAAATATCATGCTCTTCATCTAAACCCGCCGAGAGCATTAACGAATGATCCCCTTCTTGTCTTATAACATCTACTACATCATCTATCATAATTCGACCTATCAGTCTCCCAGACTCGTCAATAACGGGTGATGAAACAAGATCTCGCTGCTCAAATAAAATAGCGACCTCATGCGCTGGTGTATCAGCAAATATAGCAGGATGATTAATGTCCATAATATCTGAGATTTTGGCATCCGAGCTCGCCAACACTAGCGAGGTAAGGGGCAACGCACCTAAAAACTTATCACCGCGATCTACCACGAACAACTGATCAAAATTTTCCGGTATATGCTTAGTTTGACGCATATATCTCAGCACTACATCTACGTCCACATCAGACCTCACGGTGACGGCATCAACATTCATCAAACCTCCAGCCGTATCAGAGGAGTAATTAAGCACCGCGCCCAATCGTGAGCGATTCTGATCGTCCATTGATAGTAAAATTTCATCGGCCAGCTCATGAGGTAAATCTTGCAGGATATCTGCCACATCATCTAGCTCAAGGTGATTCGTGGCGCTAGCCACCCTAGAGGGCTCCATATGTTGAAGCAGGCTATTTCGCACAACCGTATTACAACTAGAGAGCACGTCACCTTCTATACTCGAGTCGATATGGCTCCACAATTGTCGCCTTTCGCCCTCAGTCGATGATTCAAGTACATCGGCTATCTCGGAAGGATGCACCTTCGACAAACAACTCTTTAATGCTAAAAAGTTATTGGTGTCTAGATATTTCTGGATGAGCTTTAAAAGCTCTTGATTTTTATTATTTTTCTCAGACATATCAAATAAATCACCAAAAAGTGTTTAAATAATCCTAGTATGCAACCTTCAAGGGAGAATTGTTAACGAGAATTAAAGGGGTATCGCTCTAGCTCATTATATCTGCGTACAAACGACATAACTTCCTACTCTTCAAATTTAAGGATAGCTTAGTGGCATAACAAAGTATGCAGTGAAACCCAAGTAATTTCGCGCACGCTCATCACAAACTCAAAAAATAATCGCGTACCCTGTTATTGGCAGTCTCTGTGGCTAACTAAAACTGTTTTATGCCTGAAGTGATCTGCTAACTTTTCGGCCATGTACACTGAGCGATGCCTACCACCGGTACATCCGATCGCTACTGTCACATAATTACGGTCATCCAATTCAAAATTTTCCAACCAATTAACTAAAAATCCAGCTATATCTTTAAACATTTTGTTAGCCATATCTTCATTATCTAAAAAAATTTTCACTGCCAGATCAAGGCCCGTAAGTTCTCTCAGGCCTTCTTCCCAATACGGGTTTGGAAGGTTTCTAACATCAAAAACAAAATCTGTATCCTTGGGAATT
>CALJHG010000035.1 GCA_938075585.1 uncultured Gammaproteobacteria bacterium
GCATCCACTACAATTTCCTCCTTAATAACATTACTTTAAATCACTGGTGATCAACTAAAAAAATTTAACTAAAGTCTCCTATTGACTATATAATTAGTACTAATGCATCATGCGTGCCAACAAATAACATCTTCTTTAAGAAACGCATGTAAACAGACTGAATTGGGCCTAGATATTGCAAAATTTAGAAATCAATAGGTGTGATGGCACCATATTGATGCAACTAATTTAAAAATCGGTATTAGTCTGGTGCACCAATAAATAAAATGAGGTATTAAACATTGTTGGACTTTAGGAAAATAGAAAAAGTTGCTCAGAAGATTTCATCCATCTTGCCAGACGATCCAAAAATCCTTAAACAGGAGTTTAAAAATAGTACTAAACCCTTTTTATCGGCTATTTTAAAAAAAGCGGATCTAGTGACCCGTCAAGAGTTTGAGGCACAACGTAACCTATTGCAGCAGGCTGAGCGTAAGTTAACGGAACTTGAAATACGTCTCAAAAATTGCAAAGAATAAAAAAATTGATTGGAGTAATTAATATTGTCTCAAAGCTATAAGATTGCCGTTTCTAGTGAAGCGTCATATGTTTCATCTCAATCTGATCCATTGGCAAACAAGTTCGTATTCGCGTACACAATCACCATCAGTAATCTCGGAAATTTAAGCGCGCGGCTAATCGATCGTCACTGGATAATTACCGACTCTACCGGAAAAATAGAAGAAGTCAAAGGCAAAGGTGTGATTGGTGAGACACCTGACTTGAAGCCAGGTGAGTCATTTCAGTATACCAGCGGCTCTATGCTCGAAACGCCCACTGGCAGTATGGAAGGTTCCTACGGAATGAAGGCCGAAGATGGAACCATGTTCAAGGCCTCAATCCCTCTGTTCACTCTTTCCAAACCGAATTCACTACACTAAATTAATCCTAAAATTAGGAAGTAACGAAGAAATGACCACGTATGCAATCGGGGACATACAAGGTTGCTATGATGAGTTTAGGCGGCTGCTAGATCTATTAAAATTCAATCCGGATAAAGACAAACTCTGGCTTGCCGGTGATCTGGTGAATCGTGGCCCAGCATCCTTAGCTGTTCTAAAATATGTAATGTCGCTGAAAGATGCGGCAATTGTAGTGCTCGGTAATCACGAACTGCACTTGCTCGCTTTATCACAGAATCAGCAATTGAAGCCGGGGCGAGATGATACCATAGGACAAATTCTTGACAGTCCTGAACTAGAACTGATCGTCAAATGGCTGCGCGCTCAGCCCTTTTTCCATTATGATAACAAGCTAGAGTTTGCAATGGTTCATGCAGGACTTCCTCCCGAGTGGTCTATAAAAGACGCTTTAATGCACTCAAATGACCTGTCGCAGATATTATCAGATGAAGTTAAGGGCAGAAATTTCCTCAAACACATGTACGGTAATGAACCAAGTATTTGGGATGAGCACCTCGAAGGCATCGATCGTTGGAAATTCATCGCAGACTGTCTTACTAGATGCCGATATTTCACACCTAATGGATATCTCGAATTCGAAGAGAAAAGGCACCCATCCCTAGTTGATGATAGCTTACAGCCTTGGTACTTAATGCCTAATGCGCGCTGGAGGGGAACGCCGATTGTGTTTGGTCATTGGGCTTCTTTATCGATATCTAAACATACCAGTTTAGAGAATCAAATATTTCCCATCGATACTGGTGCAGTGTGGGGGCGAGATCTAACGGCAATAAGTCTCGAGGACAAAAAACTATTTTCTGTACCGGCAAAAGTCACATAGACTCCTTCTTCCTCTCTAAAGTGCGGAATCGATAGGGATACGTGTGTCGATCATCGGCTGCAAACAAACCGCTGTCTTCTATCTCTACCCAATCATCGATAGACAAGTCCGGAAAATAGGTATCTCCGTCCACGTTAGCTTCAACTTCTGTCAAATATATCCTGTGAGCCTTAATTAATCCCTGAGTATAAATTTCGGCGCCACCAATTATAAAAACTTCTTTATTTTTATCTCCAGTTATCGCTTCTAATGCCTGCTCCAGAGAACAGAATAGGTCTGCCCCTTTAGCACAATATTTACTATTCCTGGTTAAAACAATGTTTTGCCTTGCCGGTAAAGCCCTTCCTATTGACTCAAAGGTTTTTCGTCCCATTATCACTGGGCAACCTAGCGTCAGCTGCTTAAATCTCTTAAGATCATTCGATAATTTCCAAGGCAACCGGCCGTTCACGCCTATTACACCTGATTTATCTAAAGCTACAATTAAATTTAACATTAAAAATCTCTTACGTTTAATGCACGAACGTCATTTTCAAATAGCTACCGGAGCACTGATATGAGGATGAGGGTCATAATCAACTAGCTCAAAATCTTCGTACTTAAAGTCAAAAATACTTTTTACTGCCGCGTTCAGAGTGACGGTGGGGAGAGACATACAGGCCCGTGACAACTGCAATTCGGCTTGCTCGAGGTGATTTAGGTATAAATGTGCGTCGCCTATGGTATGCACAAACTCCCCTACCTCGAGATCACAGACCTGAGCTATCATCATAGTGAGTAGGGCGTAGGATGCAATATTAAAGGGTATACCTAAAAAAATATCTCCACTTCTTTGGTAGAGCTGGCACGACAATCGGCCGTCGGCAACATAGAACTGAAATAGCGCGTGACAAGGAGCTAGTGCCATGTGACTGATGTCTGGGACATTCCAAGCGCTAACTATCAATCGCCTCGAATCAGGATTATTTTTAATATCATCTATCACCGACGTTATCTGATCAATGCTTTTACCATCGGCGCCCGGCCACGATCTCCATTGCACTCCATAGACGGGCCCCAGTTCACCCTGTCCATCTGCCCACTCATCCCAGATAGAAACTCCATGCTCCTTTAGATAAGCAATATTCGACTCGCCTTTTAAGAACCAAATCAATTCATGAATGATAGACTTCAAATGTAGCTTCTTGGTCGTAAGTAACGGGAAGCCTTCAGCCAGATTAAACCGCATTTGATATCCAAAAACACTTAATGTCCCCGTTCCAGTGCGATCGTTCTTACGCACCCCATTATTTTTTACATGCCGAAGCAATTCTAAATATGTTCGCATTTATCTAAATCCCAAAAGATCCATTCAAAGCACCTAGTTCCCGTTGTGATCGGATCAACCTATAGCGCTTTTGCGATTGTAACAAGACATAATAATTATCAATCCTATCAAGATCATGGGCGCGCATAGTAATTGTCCCATAGTCAGCCAATCACCATACAAATAGCCAATATGGCTGTCGGGCTCTCGAAGCAATTCTACTAGGCTTCTAAAGCAACCGTAAAGCACAAGGAATAGTCCTGTGGTAGTACCTAAGGCCAGCTTTCTTTTACTGATGAAATGAAGTAATAAAAACAGTAAAAGTCCCTCTAAAAATGCCTCGTACAATTGGGTAGGATGTCTGCTAAAACCACCGGCAGCGGGAACAGTAAATACTACACCCCACGGTAAATCCGTAGGGGCACCCCATAATTCCTGATTAACAAAATTGGCTAACCTACCTAGGCCTAAGCCAATGGGTAAAGCAGGAACAATAAAATCGCTCAATGTGAATACACTGCTCCCAATCTTTCTCGACTGCCATATCAGTACCAACGCGACCCCTAAAACGCCTCCATGAAAAGACATTCCACCCTTCCAAATAGCCAAGATACTTAGCGGGTCGTGATAATAGGCCGCAGGATTATAAAATAGCGTATAACCGATTCTTCCTCCTACAACTGCCCCTAAAGCCACATAAAAAACCGTATCTGAAACGTTTATAACCTTTAAGCCCAACGCTCGAGCACGATTTTCAAGATAATACCAACCTATACCAATACCTAGAACATAAGAAACGCCGTACCAATGAACCTGAAAAAAGCCTATTTCTAAAACAACAGGATCAATATTAGGGAAGGGAATCATTACACTTCAATCAACTAGAAATGAGGCTTAAAAATTCTACCACTCTAGAACACTCCCAAACTCGACCTCGTAACGACGCTCGAAATCAGCGCGATTGATCAAGTGGTTCTGAGTTCCCTCTTTTTCGATTTTTATACTACCTAACAAAGATGCCACGCGACCCGTTATCTTCCAGTCCAAATTACGCTCGATACCATAAAGTATTCCTGCCCGATAGGCGTCGCCGCAACCAGTAGGATCTACAGCATTCATAGCAACAGCAGCAGGTATCGAAATGGACTGGCCTTCTGTGAGGATTTTCGACCCCTTTTCACCCTCGGTGACAATCAAGGCCTCAACTTTTCCCGCAATTTTCTCCAAAGAGAGTCCCGTCTTACTCTGAAGCATTTCAGCCTCATAAGCATTCACCGTTATCCAGCTTGCAATTTCGATAAATCGCTCAAGCTCTTTCCCATCGAACATAGGAAGTCCCTGACCAGGATCGAATACAAGTGGGATCGCGAGCCTATGAGCCTGCTCTGCATGATATATCATCCCATCCTTACCGTCGGGCGAGATAATGGCCAACCTGCTACCCGCAACATCTTCTAGCGAATTACGTGGAGAATACTCCATCGCACCAGGATGGAATACGGTTATTTGATTCCCATCTTTATCCGTTGTGATAAAAGCCTGAGCAGTCATTGCTCCTGAAACAGTATTAATGAAATCGGTCGGAATAGCATGGTCTTTTATCCATTGCCGGTATGGTTCAAAATCCTCGCCGACTGTTCCCATAGGTACTGGATTTCCTCCGATCATCTTTAAATTATAAGCAATATTTCCGGCGACTCCTCCATATTCACGTCGCAAGCTTGGGACGAGAAAACAGACATTTAAAATATCAAGCTGATCGGGGAGAATATGATTCTTAAATTGGTCGTTAAACTCTGTAATATTATCGTAGGCAAAAGAACCACATATCAAAGTGCTCATGTAAATATATCCAGTAATTTGTTTTCCATCGTTAGCCCGCCATAGTATTCACGGCGTGACGTGTCTTTAACAGCTTGGCAAGATAATGCCCAGTATAAGAGCTTTCATTCTGAGAAACCTCCTCAGGTGTACCAAATGCTACTATCTCTCCTCCATTCTCCCCGCCCTCTGGTCCAATATCAATAACCCAATCAGCCGTTTTCACAACGTCAAGATTGTGTTCAATTATCACAACGGTATTCCCGTGATCACGTAGTCGATGGAGAACCTTTAATAATTGCTCAATATCATAGAAATGCAGGCCCGTAGTAGGCTCATCTAAGATATATAATGTGTTGCCCGTATCCCGCTTAGAAAGCTCTTTGGAAAGCTTCACTCTTTGAGCTTCGCCGCCAGATAATGTCGTCGCATTTTGGCCTATACTGACGTAAGACAGTCCAACTTCGGTGAGAGTTTTTAACTTGGAACGGATTGGCGGGACAGAATCAAAAAATACCAGCGCCTCCTCAACCGTCATGTCTAAAACGTCACTTATAGTCTTTCCTTTATACGTTATTCCTAATGTTTCTCTATTATACCGCTTACCTTTACATTCATCACACGGAACGTATACGTCTGGTAAGAAATGCATTTCTACTTTTATCAGCCCATCCCCTTGGCAGGCCTCGCACCTCCCACCTTTGACATTAAAGCTAAATCGCCCAGGCTTATAACCTCTCGATCTAGACTCTGCGGTAGCAGCAAATAGTTCTCTTATTGGCCCAAATAATCCCGTATAAGTCGCAGGGTTAGACCGAGGTGTTCTTCCGATAGGACTTTGGTCTATATCGACTACTTTGTCAAAATGCTCTAGACCGACAATTTCATTACATTTCGCTGGTTTGGTAGACGCGCGGTTCAGTACTTTTGCAGCCGTACGATATAATGTATCGTTTATCAGTGTCGACTTGCCCGATCCGGATACTCCTGTGATACATGTCATCAAACCTATCGGTACAGAAACATCGACGCTTTTAAGATTGTTCCCGCTCGCTCCGAGAATAGACAATACCCTATCTTTATCAAGCGCTGTCCGGGATACTGGAACCTGAATTTGCCGTGTTCCTGAAAGATACTGTCCAGTGAGCGATGCTGGACTGCTAGCAATCGTCTCGGGAGTGCCTTCAGCGACGATCTCTCCGCCATGAATACCGGCTCCTGGACCGATATCGACGACATAATCAGCCATCCTAATTGCTTCTTCATCATGTTCGACTACTATTACCGTGTTTCCTCGATCGCGAAGACTAACCAAAGTATCTAATAGCTTCTGATTATCTCTCTGATGCAGTCCAATCGAAGGTTCGTCCAAAACATACATCACTCCCACTAATCCTGCGCCAATCTGGCTTGCAAGCCTGATCCGTTGAGCTTCTCCTCCGGACAGTGTATTTGCACTACGATCAAGCGTTAGATAATTTAGTCCCACATTAATTAAAAAACTTAAGCGCAATCCAATTTCCTTTACTATTTTCTCAGCGATTTCGCCACGCTTGCCTGAGAGACTGAGATTATTAAAAAATTCGCCAGCATCTTTAATAGACATCGCTGTCAAATTTGATAGATTCATCTCAGAAATAAAAACATTTCGAGCTGCGCGATTAAGTCGGGTCCCTTCACAATCAGGACACTTCCGGCTGCCTAAATAACGACCGAGTTCCTCGCGAACAATATTCGAGTCAGTCTCCTTGTACCGGCGCTCCATATTTGGGATCACGCCCTCGAAAGGATGCTTTCGCTTATATAATTTTCCACCAGACTTTATGTACTTAAATTCGATTTCTTCAGTTCCGCTGCCACGAAGAATCACTTCGCGAATGTCCGAAGATAGTTCATTAAAAGGAATATCAACATCGAACTTGTAGTGTTGCGCTAAAGAATCAATTAGCCGAGAGTAATATGCATTACGTCTATCCCAGCCCCTAATTGCGCCTCCTGGCAAGCTTACTTCGGGCTGTTGAACTACGCGATCCGGATCAAAATACTCCGCGACTCCTAATCCATCGCAACTTAAACAAGCTCCGACCGGATTATTAAAAGAAAATAGTCTAGGCTCTAGCTCTTCAATTGCGAAACCACATTTTGGGCAGGCAAATCTAGAGGAAAAAAGAATATCACTAGACATGCTATCACTATCAATTGGACAAACTCGTACGAACCCCTCACCCAGCTCAAGCGCAGTCTCGAAAGACTCAGCGAGTCGCTGTTCTAATTCAGGCTTCACCTTGAACCGATCAACTATGACGTCAATATTGTGTTTTTTCCTTAGTTCGAGCGCCGGTGGATCATCTAAGGAAATTATATTCCCGTCTACTAATGCCCTGACGTAACCCAACCTAGCTAGATTATCAAATACCTGCTGATGCTCCCCTTTGCGATCTCGTACTATAGGTGCTACAAGCATCCATCTTTCATCGCTCGCGAGTTTAAGAACCGTATCAACCATTTGGGCAATCGACTGAGCTTCAAGACTCTCTGAATGGTCAGGACACATTGGTTGACCCACTCGAGCAAACAGTAACCGAAGATAGTCATATATTTCGGTTATTGTACCTACCGTAGAGCGAGGATTATGACTTGTAGATTTTTGCTCAATCGAGATAGCGGGAGATAACCCTTCTATATGATCTATGTCCGGCTTTTCCATTACCGAGAGAAATTGCCTCGCGTATGCCGACAATGATTCGACGTATCGCCGCTGCCCTTCTGCGTATATCGTATCAAAAGCTAAAGAAGATTTACCCGATCCGGATAAACCGGTTAACACAATTAATTTATTTCTCGGTAAACTTACGCTGATATTTTTCAGGTTGTGAGTGCGCGCACCGCGCAAGTTAATTTTGTCCATGAGCTCCAAATACGTCTTGCCGACGGATAACGTTGCGACGCCGACTGCGGTAATTATGTAACAACAGACTACTATACGATGTTTTTCCGCTAGTGGCCTAAATTGTTTTCAATAATACGTAGGAAATTTGTGGAAAAGATTCTATTATTAAGGTGCAAGTTGATTAATTAGGAGAAAGTAGAATGGCTCGTGGCGTCAACAAGGTAACTCTAATTGGTAATTTAGGAAACGATCCCGAACTTCGTTCTACCCAAAGCGGCAGTGCGGTCGCTAATATCACTCTAGCAACATCGGAATCTTGGCGTGACAAAGAAACCCAAGAAACGAAAGAACGCGTAGAGTGGCATAGAGTAATATTTTTTGGGCGGCTTGCGGAAGTGGTCAATGAGTATCTGCGCAAAGGTTCGCAAGTTTATGTCGAAGGTCGGATCCAAACTCGCAAGTGGCAAGATAAGGATGGAAATGATCGGTACACAACAGAAATCGTCGCTAACGAAATGCAAATGCTGGGAAGTCGAGGCACTAATCCAGATTCGCCCACCAGTCAACAGCCCGCATCTACTAGCCAACCCGCCTCACCGGGTGCAGTTGTAAACGACCCATTTGATGACGATATCCCATTTTAGTTCCAGCGGATTCGTATCCCGCTCTGGCTCGAGCTAGAAATATAAGTCCTTTAAGTCTCTGGAAACCGTTCTTACCCACTAATAATGTCGTCCTTTCCTAAAACTATTTTCTCGTCTTTACTCTATACAAAACGCTTCGGCCCTCTTTTTTGTACCCAATTTTTAGGAGCATTCAACGATAATCTTCTCAGGTTTTCTATCATTATGTTTCTGATTCTTAACGTTTTCGAAGGCGACTCGGAAAATAGTAGAATATTGGTCGCGACTACCGGTGCAATATTTATCCTACCTTTTTTCTTATTTTCTTCGCTTGCGGGTGAAGTTGCCGACAAGTATGAGAAGTCAAAATTAATTAAACATATTAAATCAATGGAAATATTGATTGTGGCTATTGCCTGTCTCGGTTTCTTGATAACGAATTACTATTTATTACTTTTCGCTCTATTTCTTATGGGTACACAATCGACACTTTTTGGCCCATTAAAGTACGCGCTATTACCTCAACTGTTAGAAAAAAAAGAATTAACCTCGGCAAACGCAATGCTGCAGGCTGGTACTTACTTTGCCATTATGACAGGCACGATTTTAGGCGGAATTTTAGCGGGGCTGAATGGATCGGCATCCAAAATTATTATCATCCATATTTTGTGCTTGGCGATAGCCGGTCGGATATGTGCTCATTTCATACCGTTCGCAGCGGCAAGCGACAACACCATTAAAATTAGAAAAAACCTGCCTAAAGCAACAGTATCTATTGTCAAAGAAGCTATTTCAGATCGTCTCAACTTAATATTAATATTTTTAATATCGGGGTTTTGGTTCACTAGCTCGGCCTTCGTAGCAGCCGTTCCAACATATGGAAAATTACTTCTAGGAGCAGATGCGAACGTTATAACAATTCTGAATGTTGCCTTTGTCATGGGAATCGGCCTAGGTGCGTTTCTTTGCACGATGCTTACTAGAGATCAAATTAGACCTTATTTGATCTTTTTAGGAGCTACCGGAGTCGGTCTCACGTCTTTCACTATCTTAGCTCAGGGTACACCTCCGATATCATCCAATTTGCTCCAATTTGATACCTTTTTATCGTCCCGCTTCGCGATAATTTTCTTCACACAATTAGTTCTAATAGGTGCGTTTGGTGCCCTTTACGTCATTCCACTATACGCGTGTCTGCAAATAAATCTCCGAGCAACCCACCGCGCTCGAACGATCGCTGCGCTCAACGTGTGTAATGCTTTTTTTATGGTGCTATCCGCCCTTTTTACCATAGTAATCTATCGTCAGGGAGCTAACGAACCTCAACTTTTCGGTGCCATAGGTCTGCTAAATCTTGCGGTGATCGGGGCCGTATACCCGATGTTTAACAAAAAATGGACAAATCTTCAGAAAACTTAAACCTAAATATCGGACTCATTAACTGAATCGCACTAAAAATTCTCGTCCTTTTCTGGTCAGAAACCCATCCTCACTAACAAAACCCTTTGAGATCGCCTTAGACAGCGCTGTAGCCTGATTATCATCCTGGGTCATATATACTGCGCCGTCACCGTAATGCCTTCCTATAACGCGCGCAATATCTAACTCGTTCGCATCAGATGTGTCATATTTAATCGCCACTTCAGATCCACTCCCTTATATCTAAAGCCTAAGTTAATTTAATATAGCGTATATAAATAATTTGAATTGTCAATAAATTGTCATAACTTTATGTTAATTATAAATTTAATCTAATTTATGTGGCAAAGCTAGATATTTGTGCGATTGCATTTCTTCTAATCGACTCGCCGTGCGCCCGAAGGACTTTTGTAACCGACTCCCGCAGTATAGGCTTTCCGGCTTCGCTTGCGCAGACACTATTAAATTAACGTTCCGATCATATATTTCATCTATGAAATTAATGAAACGTCTCGCCGCATCATTATCATCATTCCCCATGACGGGTATATCGCTTAAAAAAATCGTGTTATTAAGACGAGCTAACTCAATGTAATCTGACACAGAGCGCGTGCCCTTACAAAGGGCATCAAAAGTCAACCAAATCAATCCATCAGCTCTCATTTGTACTGGTATTCTTCTACAATTAATCACGACATAAGATTCCGAGAGTTCCTCACTACTCGACAAAGCTTTGAAGCTAGCCTCTAATTCACTATATTGCTCACCCGCATTACATTGATAATACACTGGTGCTTTTTCCAAAACTCTCAGGCGATAGTCTGCCTCGCCGGTCAACTCGCAAACCTCAAGATGACGTTTAATAAGACTAATCGCTGGTAAGAATCTAACTCGTTGAAGGCCCCCTCGATACAAGTCATCGGGAGCATCATTTGAAGTGGATACCATGGTAACACCTTTTTCAAATAGACCTTCGAACAAGTTCGCCAAAATCATGGCATCCGTGATATCTGCCACATGTAATTCATCTAAACAAATAACACGAACCTCTTTCGCCCACGCCTCGGCAACTCTCCGGAGAGGATCTGATTCCAATTTAAAATTAGCCAACTTTTCATGAGTATTTTGCATGAAAGCGTGAAAGTGCAGTCTGACTTTGTACTGAGTGGGAAGGATATTGTAGAACTGATTTACAACATATGTCTTACCCCTACCAACACTACCCCAAATATAGAGCCCCCTTACTGGCTTCCAATATGGCCTGCTCTTGCGAACGAATTTGTCTAAAATACTAGAACTTATTCGGTCAGGCTCAGCTAAAAGCTGATGATAAATATCGTCTAATTTGGTGATCACCGTATACTGTGATTCGTCGTAGGTAACTTTGCCAGATTCAGTATCTGCGAGGTAAAGTGCTTTAGGTGATTTCGCCATAACTTTTTAGTATGTTTATTCATTGCCTGTTACATATTAGACTACGAATTAGTTTTACCATAAAGTAATTCGCTCAATGCAAACAATCCTTATTAGTTTCCAGTTGTATAAATTCAACGCGAATCTACAATGCTTCAGGCCAGAGTATCGTGATACGATTATTATCGAATCAGCGAGGGAGAAATGATCCTAATACTAATTTTAATTATCGTAGGACTAATACTTGGGCCGCAGATCTGGGCTCGCCGAGTGTTGAGACAATTCGCAGACAAAAGAGATGACATTAGGGGAACCGGTGGAGAACTAGCGACTCATATACTAAAAGAGACCGGACTAAAACAGTACACGGTGGAGATCGATGAACTAGGGGTTGGAGATCATTTTGACCCCATCAATAAAACTGTACGCTTAAGCCGAAGCTCCTATAATGATAATTCCCTAACGGCTATCGTTATTGCCGCCCATGAAGTCGGACATGCTATTCAGGATCATATCGGGTTTGGTCCATTAAAACTTAGGACCCGCCTCGCAAGAGTCGCCGGAATATTTGAACGCGTTGGGTCAATTCTTCTCATCGCAATTCCAATAGTAACCATGGTAACAAGAGCACCCCAAGCTGGTGCTGCATTACTAATAATTGGTATGGCGGTGATGTTACTTCCAGTTTTAGTGCACCTGATAACTCTACCTGTCGAGGTGGATGCGAGCTTTAATCGTGCGCTGCCGCTACTGTCCGGCCGCTTCCTATCTGACAGCGACATCCCTAAGGCTCGTAAGATCCTGTCCGCTTGTGCACTGACATATTTGGCGGCGTCTCTTTCTAGCCTATTAAACGTCTGGCGCTGGATCCGCGTCTTAAAAAGGTAATCGGCTCCTAGTCTATAGTAACCACCGCAACCTGACTGCCGCGTCTCACTGTTACTCTTAGTCGATCCGTAAATCGCGAAACTGTCTCTACAAACTCCCCGACCGATCTAATTTTTCTCCCATTGATTGCCTGAATAATGTCCCCTTTTCGTAGTCCTGAGATCCATGCCGGACTAGAAGACTTTATCTCTTCTATTTGTACTCCAGCGACACGGCCATAAAAACGTGAACTGCTTGGAATTTCGCCGATAGTACTATCCGCGAAACGACTATTCTTCGGTGGAGATAGCCGACTGCTATGTGTCTCGATCTCGATAAAAAATTCTGTATTTATTTTGCGTCCGTGCCTAAGCAGAGATATTGGTACTTTTTCTCCTACTGGAGAGAGCGCTACTTGAGTATCGACCTCAGCTACAGTTTTAACGATACGATTATTAATACTAGTGACAATGTCACCCACTTGTAAGCCAGCCACATCAGCAGGAGAAAATTCAGTAATTCGCGCAATGATTGCGCCGCTAGGGATATCTCCTAAACCGAATGCTTCGGCTAGAGAAGGAGTAAGATCTTGGAATTGAGCACCAATCCCACCTCTTTGGACGGTACCATATCGGACCAACTGCTCCATCACATGTCTCGCCATATTGATCGATATGGCGAAGCCGATCCCAATATTACCGCCATGCCTCGAGTAAATTGCTGTATTCAATCCAACGAGCTCTCCTTCAAGATTCACCAAGGCGCCCCCAGAATTACCGGGATTTATTGAAGCATCTGTCTGAATCAAATCCTCGTAGCCAGATATACCTAAACCGGAACGTCCTAGCGCACTAACTATACCCGACGTTACGGTTTGCCCGAGGCCGAAAGGGTTTCCAATCGCGACTACAAAATCTCCAACTCGTAGATTATTGGAATCTGAAAATTTAATGTCCTGCAGGTTTTTGGGTTCAATCTTCACAACGGCTACATCGGTTTCCGGATCAGTACCCACTAATTCTCCATTAAATTCTCGACCATCTCTCAGAGTTACTTTAATCGTGTCAGCGTTAGCAACCACGTGAGAGTTCGTCAGCACTATTCCTCTACTTGCGTCAACGATTACGCCTGATCCTAAGCTTTGTGTCTTCCTTGTGCGTGGACGCATCGGAATGTCAAAAAAATCGCGGAAAAACGGATCAGAAAAAATCGGGTTTTCGCGCATAACCTGGCGTCCTTCAGTAGAAATATTAACAACAGCAGGCGTAATATTTTCTAACATTGGGGCAAGACTCCTTGAAATCTCTAAGGGTATCGCTCCGAAACTGGCCCCAGAAAAAAAAGGGAGGCTTATCGACAATATAATTGCCGCCAAAGTTTTTCTAAAATCTAGACCCAAAATCTTCATGCTAGTTCTCTCATCCTAGAATTATCAATTGAGGCCACGTTATATTCTAGAGGCCACTGTCGTCATTATTTTGGCCTGAAACTGCATTGCTTTGCGAGCCCAATAGGGTAACTTCCTCCCACCTCTTGATGACGCGTTTTTAGCGTGTCTTGCTTCATCCGATCGCATCACTAACAATATAGCCTTACTGGAAACATCTTTTTCAGGTAACTCAAACAAGTGGTTGTCAAGGTGCTCCACTACCTGATTTTCAGTCTCTTCAACAAACCCTAAACTCCAATCATCACCGGCACGGGCGATCAACACCCCCATACATAGAGAGCCTAAAAACCAAACGCCGCCCAGTATACTCACTCGTCCTTCTAACTCTTTTAACCGGATTTCGCACCAATGAAGGTGCTCTTTTTCTTCGTTTGCCGCTTCCATCAAAGAAAAAAAAGTTTCAGTATCTCGTGATACAAGAGATTGGCCTAGGTAGAGGCCTTGAGCGCTCACTTCTCCCGCATGATTAACTCGCATTAGACGAACACTTCGCGAGCGCTCTTCTTTTGAAAGCGCTGGACAATCTGCATTTCGCGCCGGATAGGTTGTAGCTTTTTGGCTATCATCCAAAAACACCGCGCGCAAACCGTGATCGAGACATGCAATTGCTTTGTCCAGCATCGAAAATTGCCCGATTTTGCGCATATACACCTCAAATAATGAGAAAATTCTTTTATCAGTGGATCAATTGTCAATCACAGATTGACAGGAACCCTTTCAAAACTTACCATTGCCCATCATTTTTACGAGTTCGGACGCGCTAATGAGAACGTTTACTGCCACCCCTGAAACAATAACTAATGACTGGTACGTTATCGATGCCACGGATAAGGTCCTTGGTCGGCTGGCTACTCAAGTAGCGCACCGGTTAAGAGGCAAACATAAACCAGATTATACACCTCACATGGCTACTGGCGACTACATAGTTATTATTAATGCAGAAAAAATCAGAGTTACCGGTAAAAAGGTTAGTGATAAAATTTATTACAGCCATTCGGGTTACCCAGGTGGTCTCAAGCATATTAGCTATGAGAAACTAATGGCAAAAAACCCTACAACGATTATTGAAAAAGCTGTCAAAGGCATGTTACCTAAAGGTCCTCTCGGACGAGAAATGTTTAGGAAGTTAAAAGTGTTCTCCGGCTCGACGCACGGACACGAAGCGCAACAACCAAAACTATTGGAATTATAAAATCATGGCAACAGAAATTTGTTATAGTACCGGACGAAGAAAGTCTTCGTCTGCAAGAGTTTTCCTTAGTAAGGGCACAGGAAATATTGTGATTAATGGAAAGTCTATCGAGGACTATTTCCCAAGGGAAACTGGCCGAATGGTTGTTACTCAACCGCTAGAAACCGTAGATATGACAAAAAATTTCGATATAAATGTGACGGTATCCGGCGGCGGCATAACCGGTCAAGCAGGAGCGATCAGACACGGTATCACCAGAGCGTTAATTAAATACGAAGAAAGCCTGAGGAAACCCCTGAGAGTAGCAGGTTTTGTCACGCGAGATGCTCGAGAGGTGGAACGAAAGAAAATTGGCCTTCACAAAGCACGCAAGCGTCCGCAATTCAGTAAACGGTAGTTCGCTGGCTCACCGTATGGGTTGTAATCGTTTTACTACGCAGCACTAGTTCGAAACACATAGAGTTTAGCTCGAAGGCTTCAGGTGAGATTAACAAGAGTTTGATGGGTCCATCAAAGTAAAAAACTAACTGACATCAGTCGCGCCTACTTACGACTATCCAATCTTTTCCCAGAAAAAATAACTTCAAAATCACTCAATCTTCTAATTTGAGATTTACTTGGTTCGGCTATACCATATAAATAGTCTTGTTAAACTCGCTTTGCTCGGGGGTTAGACCAAGTCATTACTGGTTAGACCAAGTCATTACTATAAATTTGGCTCAATAATTGCCTCTTGTATATGCGAAGACACATAGGTAGGGCGAATTATCGGTCATTTAAAATGGCTCAAGTTTCTTTAAAAATCAGTTGAGGTATTAATATGTGGCGAGTGGGTATCGATGTAGGTGGAACCTTTACAGATTTATTCGCATGGGACGAGAGCGATAATAGACAGATAAGTTCCAAAGTACTTACGACTAAACCCGATAGGTCCTTAGGTGTTATGAATGCACTTAAAGACGCAAATATAGAAGTGAGTGATATTTCCCACTTGATGCATGGAACCACTACTGCAACTAATGCCCTTATCACTCGAGACTACCCCGAGGTAGCAATGGTCACGACTAATGGATTTAGGGATACGATCGAGATTGGTCGTCAGCACCGAGCTGAGCTTTACAACCCATATCAAACCAAGCCTAAACCGATTATCAAGAGACGGTATCGCTATACACTAGACGAGAGAATGGATGTACGCGGAAAAGTAGTCAGACCACTGGATCAAGCCGCCGCGAAAGACATAGCCAAGAAGATCCAGGATAGTAATATTCAATCAGTGGCAGTTGCGTTCATAAACTCATACGTTAGCTCAAAACACGAAGATGAGATGCGAGATATCATTCTCCAAGAAAACCCGAATATTTACTGTATTACCTCTTCAGATACTCGGGCTCTTTTCAGAGAACATGGTCGCTTTGTAACTGCGGCTATAAGAGCGGCGACGATGCCTGTGATGGAGCAATACTTCGGTCATTTAGAAAATAGTTTAAAGGAAGCTGGGTTCTCTGGAAGGCTGCTAATTCTAAAGTCCAGTGGCGGCATTACGGGTGTCGAATACGCGAAGAACCACCCGGAAGAGTTGATTGAATCGGGACCAGCAGGGGGGGTAGCTTACGCCGCATACTTAAATGAGGTTAAAGGAGACTGCCCCAACATTATTCATACCGACGTGGGCGGAACAAGTTTTGACGTGTCTATCGTAGAAAATGGGAAAGGTCTTGTCACTCGTGATCATGAAATTGAATGGGAAGTTCCTGTAATTGTGCCTATGCTCGACATTCATAGCGTTGGTGCAGGAGGTGGCTCCATAGGTTGGATAGACGAAGGGAATAGTCTCAGAGTCGGACCTCAATCTGCTGGATCAACACCAGGGCCAGTGTCTTACGGACTGGGCGGTGAAGAACCGACTATCACAGATGCGAACCTCCTCCTCGGACGCATCGAGCCCTCTCTAGGAGGGAAGATGATGCTGGATAGTAAAGCCGCTGAAGAGGCTATCGAAAAGGTAGGACGAGAAATCGGACTATCGGCCATAGAAACTGCGGATGGAATGGTTCGTATCGGATGCGAAAACATGGCACAAGCGGTTAAAAAAGTCATTACAGGTCGGGGTCGAGATCCACGCGACTTTATTTTAGCGAGTTTTGGCGGTGCTGGCGCTATGCACGCTTTCCTAATCGCGGAATCCATGAATATACCGAGAATCATAGTACCTGCAGCGGCTGGAGTAGCCTCGGCATTCGGTGCGACTGCAATGGACCTAAGACAAGATTTAGAAGCATTTTATTTTTCTGCCGTAGTAGACGCCGATATCGGCACTATTAATGAGCTTTATGAGAAACTCGAGAGTGACGCATTGGCGCTTTTGGCTGCCGACGGAGTGGATGAGAACGACGTGGTAATCACGCGAACAGCGCAGATGCGTTATGTAGGACAAAGTTACGAAGTAGAGACACCAGTCCCTTCTGGTAAGTTAGATGGTAGCGACTTAGCGACTATTTCGGAACGATTTCACGAATGTCATAAACAAGAGTTTGGGGTTAGCTCCGACGATTTCGAACCGTCCATCGTCGTTTTAGGATTGGCGGCCGTTGGTAAGACAAAAAGACCTCCATCCATAGCCGTTGTGGCGAGTGGCGAAAATACAGAAAAAGGCTCTCGCGATGTTTACTTTGATAAGCAATGGTATAAAAGTATTGTGTATGATGGGCACGCATTGGGAGCTCAGTCAGAGGTCGCCGGGCCTTGCATTGTCGAGTTTGAGCATGCGTGTGCCGTAATACCACCCTGCGCGATCGGTACAGTGGACAATTACGGCAATATGATCATTGAACTTAATAAACTAACTAAGTGAAGGAGCAGCTATCTAATGGACACTCTGGTTAAATCAAATAATTTAGTAGAGGACGGTTCCAAAGTAGACCCCGTTACGTTTGAGGTCTTGCGAAGTATTTTTGAATATGCGGCGGACCGCATGTCCTCAGTACTACAACGAGCATCATTCTCACCAATATTAGCGGACATGATAGATTTTTCTAATGCGATCTACGATGCCGATGCTCAATTATTAAGTCAGGCAGCCAATTGCCCTATACATCTAGCCGCCATGAAATTCAGTGCCGAAGCAATTATTGACAAATATCCCGTCAAACAGATGAAACCCGAAGACGTCTATGTAGTCAATGACCCGTATAAGGGAGGCACTCACATAAATGATATCACCTTCATGATGCCAATTTTTTTCAATGGGAAAATAATTGGCTTTGGAGTGAGTCGAGGTCACTGGATGGACCTAGGCGGCGGCGCTGCCGGTGGTCAGGCTATGGATGGAACGCACATAGCCGGAGAAGGGCTCAGACTGCCACCATTGAAAATTTTTAACCAAGGCGAAGTCAATCAGGATATATTAGATATAATACTGAACAACACAAGAACTCCTCACTTTGTAAAAGGTGATCTACAAGCTCATGTAGGATGCTTAAAGGCAGCTGATACGGAATTGCGTGCCGCTGCCGAGCGTTACGGCATCGATGTATTGACAGTCGCAATGAAACAATTGCAAGAATATACCGAAAATATTGTTCGAAAAGGTATTTTAGATATCCCAGACGGTGAGTATTTTGCGGAGGAATATGCGGATACTGACGGACATTCGAACGAGCCAATACCTATAAAAGTCAGGCTAGTGGTAGAGGGTTCGGACATCAATATAGATTTTTCTGAAACTGGTCCTGAAGTTAAAGGGGCTATTAACTCTCCTTATGCCAATACCGCATCTGCGGCGCTCTACTCCTTACAGTTTTTTTTAGCACCGCACGCGCCTCAAAATCAAGGAATGTTTAACCCGATAAAAATCACTCTCCCGGATAATTGCTGGCTTAACGCAAAATGGCCTGCACCTACTATAGGTTGTACCACTCTGACGTCAGCTAAAATAACGAGCGCAGTGTGGCAAGCTCTGGCGCAGGCGTGCCCAGATAAAGTCACAGGATCGACAAATGCAGATTGTAACTGGTTCGTTTCTTCAGTAGTTGCTCCCGATGGCACTACCGACGTTTTTTCTGACTTACCGGCCGGCGGTTGGGGAGGCACACCGTTTGGCGACGGGATGAATGTTACCGAGGACCCTCTCGGTAATTGTATGAATATGCCCGCAGAATCTGCCGAACTCTTATTCCCAATAGCTTATGAGTCGTTTGAACTGCGACCCGATAGCGGCGGACCTGGACGATATAGAGGTGGACTCGGCGCAGTGTTCAAGGTGCGCTACCTATCTGATGGCCTACTGAGCATGGAATCCGCTAGAACATTACAAGGAAGTCCTGGCGTCAATGGTGGAGAATTTTCAGACGTGCAGAGACAAACGAAAATATATGGCGATGGCACATCTGAGGTCATCGGAGGGCTTGACGAAGCTGGAGGGTGGAAAAGCCCCCTACTATCTAATGTCCCGTTCTCTCACGGCGAGACATTTATGTTCGAATCAACCGGTGGTGGTGGTTGGGGTAAACCACTCGACAGAGATGTAGAGGCTGTCCTAGACGACGTCTTAGACGAATACATCACCTTCGATACGGCCTACGATGTTTATGGTGTCGTAATCGACAAAGACGCTAAAACTATAGATCTGGAAGCTACCGAAGTTCGGCGCTCCAAGCTTAGAGCTGCCTAATGTTCATTTAATTTCTAAAAATATTTGGGATATCGTCTAACGGTAGGACAGCGGACTCTGACTCCGCCGGTCGGGGTTCGAATCCCTGTATCCCAGCCAATTCTCTAAACTAAATCCCCTACTACATCAGCCTCAAACCCTATATTGACAACGTTTCTTTGGAATTAGGCTATTTCCCTCAACCTATCGACAGAATTAATATTTGTCTACTTTTTGTCTACTTTTATTGCGTCTTCTAGTTTTCTGTGCTCTAGTAACAAAATGAAGAATAAATCGATTCGTATAAAGCTAACTGATAGCGCCGTACAGAAACGTCGACTTACCGCTGGGACAATTCAATGGGTGCGAGACATCAACACACCCGGCTTTGGCCTAAAGGTCTCTCCAAATGGACGTAAGTCATTCTTTGTAGAAAGGCGTGTAGCAAACATTGGGTCAGCTAAAAGAAGAACCTTAGGGACATATCCTGAATACAGAGTAGAAGAGGCACGAACAAAAGCGATAGCGTGGCTTCGCAAACTCTCGGAGGGTAGCGACCCAAAAGCGGAGGAAGCTAAAGAACGCGCTGTCGTGCTAGCAGGAAAAGCCAAGCAGGAAGAACATAACGAGAGGGCCGAATCAAAGGAAGCTCTACTCAACCTCACATTACATGAACTCCTAGAAGATGTTTACCTCGGCGGCGATAAAAAATACCTAAGCTCAAAGCCTCTTAAAGAGAAAACAATTAACGACATGAGAAAGATTTGGACCGCGTGCTTCCTTGACTGGCGGGATAAACCTATAAGAGAGCTCACAGCGCGAGTGATAAAAGCAAGATGGCAAAAGATTGCTATTACCGAGAACCACCACACTACCGCCGTTAAGGCGATGAAATATCTTAGGGCGTGCTTCAACAAGCTAATGGATGAGCGATTAATAGATTACCCTGATGACCCGCTCTTTGTGAACAATCCTGTAACCGTAGCAATTAAATCCAAGCAGCTC
>CALJHG010000036.1 GCA_938075585.1 uncultured Gammaproteobacteria bacterium
AAACATAGAGTTTCCCGAAATGACCAAAAGAGCGGTTAGAAGAGTATTCAGTGTCTCGGCTCTCGGGGAAGGGAAATAATAACCTCGTCTCCGTGGCTTCAACGCGAGCATGATGCTTCTAGGTTGGAGAAACGACGATAATGGCCAAAAAAGTGTGTCTGATTACAGGAGTTGGTCCCGGGACTGGTGCATCGTTGGCGAGGCGCTTTATGAGAGGAGGTTATCAAATAGCTATGCTAGCGCGGGATAAAGAGCGCTTGCGGGAACTCGAAGGTGAGATAGAGCATTCTAAAGGTTTTGTCTGCGACGTTTCGGACGAGGCCGCTGTAACGAATGTTGTAGATAGTGTCGTTTCCGAGCTGGGACAGCCCGAGATATTAATTCACAACGCGGTGGGGGCTGTTTTTGGAAACTTTATGGAAATCGCTCCAGCGGATTTAAATTCTAATTTTCAGACAAATGTTATGGGATTGTGCTACCTGAGTCGACTTTTGGCACCAGCAATGATAGCCGCTGGGAGCGGAGCTATTATTGCTAGCGGCAATACGTCTGCTTTGAGAGGGAAAGCAAACTTTGCCGGGTTTGCACCGACAAAAGCGGCGCAACGTATATTTGCAGAGTCGTTAGCCAGAGAATTAGGACCAAAGGGAATTCATGTAGCCTATATCTTGATCGATGCCGTAATTGATTTGAAGTGGACTCGAGAATGGTTTCCCGATAAACCGGACGAATACTTTATCCAGCCTGATGATATTGCCGAGACTACATATCAGGTAGCTCATCAACCTCGTTCTGCTTGGTCATTCAATGTTGAAGTCCGTCCTTTTGGTGAACACTGGTGACCAACAATTTAAGCAGTAGGATTTTTACAGAGCGATTTTGTGATTTTCTTTCGGTGTTTGGCAAAAAAGAGATAACACCAATCGGTTATGGTCCGTAGAAGTGGCAATTTGAATAGGCGTAACCACTTGTTGCGGTTCACAATTTCCCACGCTAAAAATGTTACATCCATCCCAGTGATTATTTCTCCTGTGGGTAATTGTCCATGGAGTATCGCGTCCGCCTTGGCTAAATCGATATGGCTATAGCGATCCGAAAAGTTGCCGAGTGTAATATCCTCGAACTGAATTTCCTTCTTTTTGTCGTACGTTTTCAACATAAGTATCTCTTTAGCACAAAGGGGGCAGGAACCGTCATAGAACAAAATTAATTTAATCATACGAACAATACGTCTACGCTCTAGATTTTGGTTTAAATTTGACCACTGTATGGTAACGTTCTAAGAACAATAATCCAGCGAAGCCTATTTGTATGACTATTTTAGAGAACTATTATGATTCCGGCAGGCATAAATCGTTTTATTTGTCGAGCGGACCTAAAAACGGGCCTTTAATAATATTTGTCCATGGTTGGCCAGAGCTCTCTTTTAGTTGGCGCAATCAACTTGAATTTTTTGGAAATAGAGGCTGGCACGCCGTAGCTCCAGATATGCGTGGCTACGGGCGTTCAAGTCTATACCAAAGGCACGAAGACTATGCCCAGTCTGAAATCGTAAAAGACATGGCGGAGCTTTTCGAGTATTTTGATAGAGACTCCGCGGTCTGGGTTGGTCACGACTGGGGTTCTCCAGTCGTATGGAACATGGCCCTTCACGAGCGCGACAAAGTGAGCGCTTTAGCTAGTTTGTGCGTCCCTCTGGGGTTTGAGCGCGGGGTAGATGAATTAGTGAAATATGTTGATCGAAATCTGTACCCGATTGATAAATACCCGAAAGGCCAGTGGGATTACCAATATTTTTATCAGGAAAACTTCGAATTGGCGCGCAAAGAAATGGAGGCAGATCCTTTTAAACTAGTTAAGGCTCTCTTCAGAAAAAGAATGGGACCAAATAAACATACGCCAGTTTTTACAGCAGATATAAGGGCTCGAGGAGGATGGTTCCCTCCCGACGGCATTCCGCCTGAGATGCCGATTGACTTAGATATCATAACCGAGGACGATGCGCGAAATTATTCTGAGGCGCTATCAAAAACAGGATTTTTTGGAGCAAATTCTTGGTACATGAATCATGATAGGAATCGGAAATATAGTGAGTTACTTAGCGAAAACCTTGCTCTATCGATGCCAGTATTATTCTTGCACGCCGAGCATGACTATGTTTGCTACACATTAGGTACGGACTTAGTCTTGCCAATGCGGGCGCGATGCCATAATTTAAAGGAGGAGATCATATCTAGTGGTCATTGGATGGCCCAAGAAAAGCCTGAACAAGTGAGTCAATCTTTGTACAGCTGGGTACTGAATTTTTGAAAGAGTTCGGGTGTTTCACTCGTTTTCCGAGCGAATGTAGTTTAAAGTTAACAATCAATTATGC
This sequence comes from uncultured Gammaproteobacteria bacterium, assembly GCA_938075585.1. Taxonomy (GTDB): domain Bacteria; phylum Pseudomonadota; class Gammaproteobacteria; genus UBA4457. The sequence goes on from CALJHG010000036.1 coordinate 2,375, forward strand.
TTACGTGATCTAATAAATATAAGTATTTTAATTGAATTTGACCCGGCTGCTAAGTTATTTGGGAAAGAAAAATTATGGATTACGAAGCGCTTCTCAAGAAGAATCTAAAAACGTCAATTGAGGCTAAGAAGAAATTTCTACAAGCTGAAGCACAATTGGTTGAGTTTTCTGAAGCTGTAGCATGTGTGGTTAACAGCTATAAGAATTCAGGGAGAATCTATATTGCCGGTAATGGTGGATCTGCAGCTGATGCGCAGCATTTGGCGGCGGAATTTGTTAGTAGATTGGCACGAGACCGCGGGCCTTTAGCCGCGGAGGCATTAACGGTTGACACGTCTGTGATAACAGCAATTGGTAATGATTATGGTTATGAGGAGATTTTTGCGCGCCAGATATTGGGAAAAGTGCGAAAAGAAGATGTATTTTTAGCAATAACCACGTCGGGAAACTCTCCCAACATTTTGCGTGGCCTCGAGCAATGCCGTGAACTCTCTATACCATCGATCCTTTTAGCTGGGCATGAAGGCGGAAGAGCCGCAGAGTTGGCAGATTATCGTATTATCGCGCCAGGCAAATCAACTGCAACAATACAAGAACTCCATATAGCTATCCTGCACTCGATATGTGAGTGCGTTGAACTCGAGTTATGCACATGAATCATGGAATCTTAAATGACCTAAGATTCTCCATTGGACAGCGGCGTGAACTTTGCGGCTTGGTTTAAATGATGTTGTCACAAGGTATGACATGCCACATGATACTATCTCTGTTACCCTTATGATGTGATTTTGAGATAGAACTAGTGCGCTCATCTAGAATTTACGATTACGTTATAGTCGGAGCTGGAATAGTCGGATTAACGGTAGCGATGGAGCTTCGAAAACGACATCCTACCTCGTCAATTGTTATATTAGAGAAAGAGAGTGATATAGGTCTTCATGCAAGTGGTCGAAATAGTGGTGTAATGCACACAGGCGTCTATTACGGGACTACAACACTCAAAGCTAAAGTTTGCTCTCTCGGCGCTTGCCGAATGAGACAGTTTGCTGTAGAGCATGAAATAGCCTGCAAGAAAGTTGGCAAAGTCATCATCGCGACTTCGTCAAAGGACTTACCCATACTTGACCAGTTGATAAGAAATGCTCAGGGAAATAGTGTTCGCGCTGATTACCTAGACGCGGAGGCAGTGAAAGAAATCGAACCTCATGCTTCGGCTTATGAGGCTGGTATTTATTGCCCTGATACGGCGGTGATAGATAGTAAGGGTGTCATTAATAAACTGCGCGAGTTACTACTAGACGCTTCAGTGGATTTTATTTACGGTGCATTAATAGTTAGTGCGTCTAATGAGGGTCGATTTGTGAAGACCCTACAAGGCGATTTTTTCTATGGGTATTTATATAATTGTGCCGGCGCTGGTGCGGACATTGTCGCGAGAATGTTTGGACATGCGAATGATTATGCTCTAGTGCCTTTTAAAGGCATTTATTACCAACTAAAAGGCAATCGACGTCATTTGGTTAAAGGTAATATATATCCCGTTCCAGACATGGAATTACCATTTTTAGGCGTGCATTTGACCAAAGTGATTAGCGGAGAGGTCTACATAGGACCGACTGCCATACCTGCTCTAGGGAGGGAGAACTATGGGATTTTGAAAGGGATAAAGCTCCTAGAAGGGTTTACAATAGCAAGACAATTACTATCTATGTACCAGGATAATAGGGAGAACTTTCGAAGGCTTGTGCACGAAGAGATGAAAAAATACTATAAGCCATTTTTTGCCGCCGCTGGGAAAAAGCTTGTGTCTAGTTTAGAGTCCGTCGACTTAGAGTCTAGTAATAAAGTTGGAATAAGGCCCCAACTAGTCAATCTTAAAACACGTACACTGGAAATGGACTTTATAATAGAAAAAGATCAATATGCGTTGCATGTTCTTAACTCTATTTCACCAGCGTTTACTAGCGCTTTGGCTTTTTGTGAGTTGGTTGTTGATCAAGCTGAAGGATTGCAAGTGTGAGTCTGTGTAAGCTAAGGCCAGCGGTATTCTTAGATCGTGATGGCACTTTGAATATTGAAAAGGATTACTTATATCGCTTTGATGAGTGGGAGTGGATTGATGGTTCTGTCGAAGCTATAAAGATGCTAAATAAAAATGGGTTTCTAACTATTGTTGTGAGTAACCAAGCGGGGATTGCGCGCGACAAATATAAAGCAGAAGATGTTGAGCGACTTCATTCACTGGTAGAAATCGATCTGCAAAAAAAAGGGGCTGTGATCGATGATTTCTACTACTGTCCCTATCATCCTGATTTTAATACCTCGCAAGAGTGTTGGTCCAGAAAGCCAAACCCAGGAATGTTGGCTATGGCCATTGAGAAATGGGGAATTGATCTTGGCCGCTCTTGGATGATTGGGGATAAGCTAATAGATGTGCAGGCCGGGATGAATGCAGGAGTTGATACGGTTTTAGTACTAACGGGTTATGGGAGTTGTGATGTTAAGTATACTGAGGATAAACAAAATATAGCGACTAATCTACTTCATGCGGTTACGGAGTTTGTTCTTTAGATCCATTGGCTTAGTTTGTGGCTAAGTTCGTTAGTAGAAAGTTATTTACAGTTGGTCTTGGCTGTTAACTATACTTTTGTTTGAGAGAACTTTAGGTTGGGAGTGTGAGAGTAGTATGGTAAAACCAGAAACGATTGTCGGAGTGATAGGAGGGAGCGGTGTCTACGAGATTGACGGTTTGACCGATGTCAAATGGGAGCATGTTGATTCACCATTTGGCCAGCCCTCGGATGCACTACTTCACGGTAAATTCAACGGGCAAAAACTTGTTTTTCTACCCCGACATGCGCGAGGTCATAAGATCCCTCCACCCCATATAAATTATCGGGCGAATATTGATGTTTTAAAGAGAGCGGGAGTAACAGATATTCTTTCAGTTAGTGCCGTGGGTTCTTTACGCGAAGACCTTGAGCCGGGAACGTTTGTTATAGTAGACCAGTTTATTGACAGAACAATTGCCCGCGAAAAATCATTTTTTGGACCGGGCTGTGTGGCACATGTCTCTATGGCCCATCCGGTTTGTAGTAGACTGGGCGAGTTGATACTGCGAGCGGCGAAAACGGCTAAAATAAAATGTGCAGGTCGTGGTACATACTTGGCGATGGAAGGCCCACAGTTCTCTACTTTTGCTGAGTCGGAATTGTATCGTTCTTGGGGCTGTGATGTTATTGGTATGACAAATATGCCAGAGGCTAAATTAGCTCGGGAAGCCGAAATGTGCTACGCAACTATCGCTATGGTGACAGATTATGATTGCTGGCACCCTGACCATGGGGCCGTTACCGTGGACCAAATAGTGAAAGTTTTGATGGACAATGCTGATATGGCGCGGCGATTAGTGAAAGAGGTTTCTCCAATGATACTAGCTGACCCCAAAGGATTAGATTGTCCATGCAAAACTGCGCTAGATTTTGCGGTGGTCACTCAAGAGGACGCTCGAGATCCAAGTTTGATCTCTAGCTTGAGCGCTGTCGCGGGGCGGGTGTTGAAGCGCTAATGGATGAGTCGAGCGTCACCTCGTCTGCTGGTTTAGAATTATCGGCTCGATCACAATTAGTCGCGTCGGTTCGGGAGATGGAACGTCTAGGATTGAATAGAGGCACATCTGGAAACTGTTCGGTTCGTTCAAAGCGTGGGCTTTTAATCACACCATCAGGAGTGGGCGGTGTAAATCTGTCGCCCAATGCAGTCGTTGAAATGAATTTGCGGGGTGAGACTTTGTCAGGAGGTGAGCCTTCCAGTGAATGGCGCTTTCATAAGGATATTATGGTAGCCAAGCCTGATGTTAATGCAATCGTTCACGTGCATTCATGCTGTGCCACTTCTTTATCTTGCTTCCGGAAAGACATTCCCGCATTTCATTATATGGTTGCGGTTGTTGGAGGCAATTCAATTAAATGTTCTTCATATGCTTTGTTCGGTAGTCAATTGCTTTCTGATAATGTGCTTTTAGCGTTAGTTGATCGAAAGGCTTGTCTGATGTCAAATCATGGCATGATAGCTACAGGAAAAGATTTGAATAGCGCATTGGCCTTAGCGATTGAAGTAGAGAGCTTGTGTCAGCAGTACTTAATGGCACTTCAGGTGGGACAACCTGTTTTGTTAAGTGAACAGGAGATGAGGGACGTTTTAAAACAATTTGTAGGCTATGGCTCATTGGTCTGAGATTTAGTAGTAATTTTTTCAATTTTCAAGAAAGGAAATATCATGTCGATTGAGTCAAAAATTCGAGCAGTGCCAGATTATCCCAAGAAAGGGATTATGTTTCGTGATATTACAACCCTATTGAAGGATTCGGTCGGTTTAAAGGACACATTAGACTCGTTTGTGGCTCGCTATAAAACGATGGCGATCGATAAAGTAGCTGGCATAGAGTCGAGAGGGTTTATTCTCGGAGCCCCTCTTGCATACCTTTTGGGTGTTGGCTTCGTACCCGTTCGCAAAACGGGTAAATTACCGGCAGAAACTGTCGGATTGGACTACCAGTTAGAGTATGGATCTGATCGATTAGAAATGCACACGGACAGCTTATTGCCGGGTGAAAAAGTACTTCTGGTGGATGATTTGGTTGCGACTGGTGGTACCGCTTCGGCATCGGCTAAGCTGATTGAACAGTTGGGAGGTGAGGTTCTCGAAACTTGCTTTATAGTAGATCTACCTGATTTAGGGGGGAGTAAATTATTGCGAGACCTAGGATATAAAACTTTTTCATTATGCGAATTTGAAGGCGACTAGCGAATAGTCGATTCTGACCGATGAGGATTGAAACGTTAAGGTGGGTGAATAATCATCTTGAGATGATAGATCAGAGAGTACTTCCTGAAGTCTTTGAATACGTCTCTTGCCATGATGGAATTGAAGTAGCTACAGCTATTAAAGATATGGTGGTGCGAGGAGCACCTGCGATAGGTGTTGCGGCCGCTTACGGTGTCGCACTGGAGGCTCTAGCTAAACAGGACGAAAGTTCACGGACTTTTGATGAGAGTATTGGGTTAGTTATAGAAGTTTTAGGTAAAAGTAGACCCACTGCTGTCAATTTGCACTGGGCTATTCAACGGATGAAAAATCAATGGCTGGCTTTCAACGAAACGCTTTCGCAAGCAGATAAGGCTATGCATCTGCTCAAACTAGCTCATGAGATTTTTAACGAAGATATCGTAACAAATAAGCGTATAGGACTGCACGGTAGTCAGTTGGTTGTAAATAATTCACGAATACTTACGCATTGTAATGCGGGTGCTCTTGCGACAGCGGGCCATGGTACCGCGTTAGGTGTTTTTAGGTCCGCGGCAGAGTCTGGGAAAAAGATAACCGTTTTTGTGGGCGAGACGCGACCCTTTCTCCAAGGTGCTCGCCTAACTGCATGGGAAATGTTAGAGGAGAATATTCCTTGTACCTTAATCACCGACAATATGTCGGGACATTTAATGAGTCAAGGTGAGATCGATTGCGTTATTGTAGGTACCGACCGAGTTGCAGCAAATGGTGATGTGGCGAATAAAATTGGCACTTATATGGTGGCGGTTTTAGCAGAGCGGCACAATATCCCGTTTTATGTAGCGTGTCCTCTTTCAACCGTTGACCTAGAGGTTGCGACTGGTTTGGATATTCCCATAGAGGAGCGTGCTGCAGAGGAAGTCACCGGCTTTGGTGATCGTCGTTGGGCTCCGTTGAGCGTATCTGTTCGCAACCCTTCGTTTGATATCACTCCGGCTTCATTAGTAAGCGGATTGATCACTGAGAAGGGAGTGATTTTTGAGCCGACGAAGTATAAAATCTCTAAATTATTGAGCAGTGGCATCAATGAATAAACGATGGGGTACTATGCTTTTATTGTCAAATCAAGAGCAGATTTAAGACTTTAAGATAATGGTGCCTAGGGCCGGAATCGAACCGGCACGGCCGTTAAGCCGACGGATTTTAAGTCCGTTGCGTCTACCAATTCCGCCACCCAGGCTAAGTCAGTTGATGGTCTGTATGGTGATGACCAATATGAGTCAATCACTATAGGAATGTAAATATATTTTATACCAGATTTGAACTTAGCGTAAGGCGGTTGAAGTCCTAATTCGTTATCATCTAGATAGTTAGCAGTCGTTACAGAAATATGAGTTAATGAAATTAAGCTGTTAGTGGGGTTATGTGTTCGACGGAGACGGCTGTTATAAGGGAAATTGATGAATTTAGAGGAGCAAATGCTTATTAAAACAGTGCTCATTACTGGAGCAAGTTCTGGTATAGGGGCTGGTGTCGCTAAGGCATTCGCGATGAATGGAGCACGGGTAGCTATAAATTTCCCAACTGAACGAGAAGAGGAATGCTGCCTTGTCTGTACTTGAGGGGATTACTGATAATGGAGGAGAGGGATTTTTAATCAAGGCGGACGTCAGGGATGAAGCGCAGGTAAAGGGTATGGTTGCAGAAGTTACGAATACCTTTGGGCAGCTAGATGTTCTGATTAATAATGCGGGTGTGGCAAAAGACTCCCTAATAGAGGACACAAGCTTGGAGGATTGGCAAAGAACTATAGATACTCATTTGAAAGGCACGTTTCTCTGTACGCGCGCGGTTTTACCTTATATGTATTCGAGAAACTTTGGTAAGATAATCAACACTGCTTCTCAGCTTGCATATAAGGGTGCGCCGGCATTTAGTGATTACACTGCGGCGAAAGGTGGGATAATTTCTTTCACGCGAAGTTTGGCTCACGAGATAGGAGATAGGGCTATCAATGCAAATTGCGTCGCGCCAGGTGCTACTATCACGCCAATGCTAGAGGACGTTCCTGGCATTGTCCTGGAGGAAATTAGATCTCAAATCCCGAGAGGTACTTTGGCCCAAGTAGATGACATAGTAGGTTCTTATCTCTTCTTGGCGAGTGAAATGGCCGTTCACTACCAAGGGCAGTGCTTGAGTCCCAATGGCGGTGACGCCTTCTTATGATATCTTCGAGCGATAAGCCGAGGTCAGGTATATATGTTGATGTACAAAACATCTATTATACGACGCGGCAAATATATAAGCGTCAATTTAACTATCGAGCTTTATGGGAACATCTAGCTAAAAGTACCAACATAAGTATTGCAATAGCGTACGCTGTTGATAGAGGTATCGCCGATCAACAAAAATTCCAATCTGCGCTTAGGTATATTGGATTTGAAGTAAAGTTGAAGCCCTATATTTCTCGGTCAGATGGTAGCTCAAAAGGT
>CALJHG010000037.1 GCA_938075585.1 uncultured Gammaproteobacteria bacterium
ATCATATACTTATAATATTTAATATTAAGGCTTTTTTTAACGAGCTATCTTATTGTTTCGAATGAACTAGATGATAGTCAGTTGTTATCTTTTGTTTTTGTACCTGGCCACAGTAGGATCTATCTGAATGGACCACGCATCTATACCCCCTTTCAAATTAAATACTCGTGTAAAGCCCTGTGTCTGAAAATACTCCGCAGCTAACTGACTTCGGCGTCCGGTACGACAGTAAAAAACTATAAGCGAGTCAGGACTTAAAGTACTGATCAGCTTAGTCGCTTTTTCATCTAGTATGTGGGAGCCGCCTATTAGTGCGATTTCTCTCTCCCATTCTTGTCTTACATCAAACAAAAAGAACATTTCTCCGCCATTACGCAAACTACGCAACTCTTGAACGCTCATTTGAGGCACTAAAGAACTTTTTATTTCTCGTTCGCTAGAGCAGGAGTTCAGGGCCATCAGAAACGTCAGAGACATAAATATTGTTTTCATTCAATTACTGCTGTTATTTTTTTACCAAATAGACGGCTAAGCGCTCTCAAAGAGAAATATTTCTGGCGAAGACCATTTTATTTAAAATAATGTTTTCATAATAATCTATTATTGACTATCTATTGTCGATACTCGTGATATGTCCCGGCTTTAACCTGGTGGCAGGTAGCCGATTGAATTACGAGCTTCTATAATGACATGGTATTAACCCTAAACCTGACATTCTGAGGATTAAGATTGACTTCACAAAGACAAGCCTGCGAAATAAGGTCTGATTGCGATGTAATCGTGGTAGGCTCCGGTTTTGCCGGAATTTACGCGCTATGGCAAGCGCGACAGCGAGGGCTGAGCTTAAGAGGATTCGAGCGCGCCTCTGATGTCGGGGGAACTTGGTATTGGAACGCCTACCCGGGGGCACGATGCGATGTAGAAAGTTATAATTATGCCTATTTTTTCGATGAGAGTATTGTAAGGGATTGGAGTTGGTCGGATGCATGTGCGAGCCAAGAAGAGATTCAGCGCTATTTAAAGTTTGTGGCAGAGCGGTGTAATGTTCTGGAAGATATCGCTTTCAATACCGAAGTACTGGCAGCCACCCATAGTCTAGAAGATGGCCTTTGGTCAGTTACTACTTCAGCTGAAGAGACAGTCATTTGTCGTTACTTAGTCCTTGCAATAGGAGCCCTGTCGGAGCCCAAAACACCTGACATTGAAGGAGTCAACTCATTCTCTGGAGATGTCTACTTCACATCGCGCTGGCCTAAAGACGAAGTGGTCGACTTCTCGGGGAAACGAGTGGGAGTCATCGGTACCGGATCATCAGGCGTACAAGCAATTCCCGAAATTGCTAAAAGTGCTGCCGAATTACATGTGTTCCAGCGCACTGCGAACTATGTCACTCCAACACGATCGGGACCGATGGATCCTAATCTGGTTGCCCAATTAAGAAAAAATCCGCATGCGGTCAGACAAGCGGCTCGTGAAACATATGGGGGGCACACGCCGTTAGATATAGGCACAGAGCGTTTCCTCGAGCTGGACGATGCCGGTCGAGAACGTGCGCTACAAAAAGCATGGGATGGAAAATATGTCCCTTTAGCCTTTAGAGATGCCTACCTCTTTGAGGCAAACGCTGCCATATCAGAATTCGTGCGAAAAAAAATGCTCGAGCAAGTTGAAGACGAATGGACAGCAAATCAGCTAGTACCTTGGGATCATCCTTACGGAGGGAAACGTCCGTGTATGAGTAACGCCTATCTACAGACTTATAACTTGCCGCATGTACATCTCGTCTCACTATCAGAAACTCCAATCGAGCAGATCGTCGCTGGCGGTATAAAAACTTCGAAAGATGTCATCCCTTTGGATGTCATCGTTTACGCAACCGGCTTTGATGCTATCTCGGGTCCACTTTTCGCGATAGATATTTGTGGTACCGACGGTAAATTAATCTCCGAAGCTTGGGCCGACGGACCATCAAATTACTTAGGAACAATGGTACATTGTTTCCCGAATCTGTTCCTTCCATCTAGCGCGATGTCTCCATCTGTACTATCTAATATGGCTACTCTAGCTGAACAACAGATTGACTTTATTTTTGATACTATCGATTGGCTTGAAAATAATGGCCGTCCTCTAATTCAACCCTCACCCGAGTCCCAAGAACGTTGGAGAGAAGAAACTCTTCATTACGCAAAACAGCGACCCGGCGCTCTTACTACGAAAAGTTGGTATTCCGGCGCAAACATTCCAGGAAAACCGAGAGTTTTTATGGTCTATTGCGGAGGATTCAAACGCTATAATGAAACATGCTACAAAGAAATTGCTGAAGGATTTCCTGGATACGAACTTCTAAAAATCTAATAACAATGTCAACATTATAACTTACAAGCCCAAACGGATTTTCTTACTCTCCCGACGGCATCGCTCAGAGCAATATTTAACTCCGATCCAATCTCTTCGCCACTTTTTCCGCCACGCGAAATTTCTTCTGCAAATGACACATACTTTCATAGGCAAATTGCTTTTACTCATAGTAAACATTACGTCAAGAGCGATACAACGGATTAAACGGCGTCTATGTCACAGCGCCAGTACAAGATTTAAGTCGATAGTTTTGCTCGGTTTCAAAGTTATTTTATAAATATAAGCTAATGAAGATCACAAAAATAAGTCTATAATTAAAACTAGAAGCGCTTAAAAATTTTCTCGGGATATTCAAAATCAAAACGTTACGACTTATTCTTCCGGATCAACTATCAATGTCGATATCTAGTCTAAAGGACTGCGACTCTGTGACGGATCTAATCCTAATATGTGAAGCAAAGGACGAAATCCTAAAAGTAAAACACCATCTTAAAAAATTGGTATTTATTTTGTCGGCGATGCGTCATTTTTCAAATGAGCTCACACAAAAATGCTATCAAGTTAGCTACATAAAGTTCGATAGCATTTCCACTACTAATACTCTCAAAGAGCAAGTACGACATACCATAAAAAAACATAAAATACGCCATCTCGTAGTGACTCGGCCAAATGAATATCACACACTTCAAAACATCCTCACATGGGAAACCGATTTCGGCATCAGTGTTGAATTAAAAGATGACGATCGATTTTTATGTTCAGAACTGGAATTCAGCAACTGGGCGTCCGATCGGAAACAACTCCGTATGGAACTATTTTACAGGCAGATGCGTAAAAAATATTCGATCCTAATGGACGGAGACAAGCCGATCGGAGGCCAATGGAATTTCGATAAAGAAAATCGTAAACCACCTGGGGACGGACTATCACCACCGAAGTCATATTCCAACGAACCCGACGAAATTACCACTGAAGTCAAAGCATTTGTCAAAACAAATTTTTCCGGGCATTTCGGTGACATTGATCCGTTCGACTTTGCGGTAACTAGAACCCAAGCCCTCAACGCGTTAAAACTTTTTATCATTAAGCGACTCCCGAAATTTGGTGACTACCAAGATGCGATGCTTGAAGGGGAGCCATGGATGTACCACTCACATATTAGCTTCTATTTAAACTGTGGATTACTTCTGCCGCTAGAATGTATTAAATTGGCCGAACAGGCTTACAGGACAGGGAAAGCACCCCTGAATGCCGTTGAAGGCTTTATCCGGCAGATACTAGGCTGGCGGGAATATGTGCGGGGAATATATTGGGTGGAAATGCCTTCTTACGAGAATAGAAACTTCTTAAATGCGAAACGTAATCTTCCCGACTTCTACTGGACAGGGAACACAGAGTTGAACTGTTTAGCTCAGTGTATTTCTGAAACAAAGAAAAATGCATATGCGCACCATATACAGCGATTAATGATCTTGGGAAATTTCGCTTTAATTGCAGGCTTGGATCCAGTTCAAGTCAACGAATGGTTTCTTATAGTGTATGCAGACGCCTACGAGTGGGCAGAACTTCCAAATGTATCTGGCATGAGCCTTTTCGCTGACGGCGGTTTTTTGGCGAGTAAACCTTACGCTGCAGGTGGAAATTATATCAAAAAAATGTCTAATTACTGTAAGAATTGTAATTATTCGGTTGCGAAGAAGTTCGGAGAAAAAGCCTGTCCCTTTAATTATCTATACTGGGATTTTCTTAACCGTAACAGGGAAAAGCTAAAGTCAAATCATCGAGTAAGCATGATGTATAAGACTTATGACCGAATGTCCTCTGAAAAAAAACAAGCTATTGCTGATGACAGCAGTCGCTTCCTCCAAGCTTTGACTTGAATCAGAATACCCACGTCAAGCACAGGCTGAAATTTGAAATTTCAACAGTCCAGAGTACTATACTACAACTGAATATATTTCAGTCACAATTTAATAATACCGTCCAAAATATACTTAGCAATTAACTATGTCATACAGTATTTTCTCGAAAAAGTTTTTTTTCAAGATCAAGGAACATAAACTATTTCAACTAATTGTTATAGGCGCGATCATTCTATCTGCGCTTATGGTGGGCGCTTCAACATTTGATCTTAGCCCATCTTTAATTACGCTACTGCAGGTGGCAGATATTTTCATCACGTTTTTTTTCGTCGCAGAAATTTCTGTACGCTTTATTGCAGAACCCAGAAAAATCGACTTCCTCAAAAGTGGATGGAATATATTTGATACTATTATCGTTCTAGTTTCGATAATTCCCATCGGCCCGAACTCTTCGGCACTACTGTTTAGACTATTAAGAATTTTTCGAGTTTTACGGCTTATATCTGCGGTACCCGAACTAAAGCGATTAATAGAGGCCCTTTTGCTCTCGGTTAGTCGTGTATTCTACGTCACGCTACTATTGTTTATCATCCTATATATATACGCTTCTTTTGGCTCAATTTTGTTTTCCGAGACCGATCCAACGAGATGGGGAGATCTCGGCATTGCCATGATCACATTAGTGCAAGTATTAACGCTTTCCAGTTGGGAGCAAGTTATGCTCCCACTGCAACATTTGTACTGGTGGTCTTGGGTCTACTTTTTCTCTTTTATTGCACTGGGCTCAATCACAATATTAAATCTGATTGTGGCGGTACTTGTAGATATAGTAACCAACCAAAATAATGGCCGCGATTACGAATAAACTATTCGCATTACTAAGGATTGGGTAGCTACTATTCCGGCACCGCTCCTGAGGGCAGACTTAGACTGCGTTGTACATCTGCATCTCTGGCCTCTACGGAACTATTCTCACACACGGTCGAATCGCCGTTAGCTAATCTGAGAACCATAGAATTCAAATCTAATAAGTTACTCGTCGTCCCTGTCTCTGTATTTTTCACCTGTTCCTTTATATCAACAATCGCATCCGTTACAGAATAGGGCAACGCTACAAAGTAGTCTGATCCATACACCGTCGGCATCGTCCAATTAACAGGATCATCCCAGTAAAATATTCTAAATCTTCCTGAATCATCGGCAAGCTTGACTGTCTTCACGAGACCATCGATAAAATTATAGTAAAACCGACTGTAGGCACTCTGAGACGAAAGCTGACACATAATTACAGTACCATCTAACTCGTGACTGCTGACTCTGAACTTTCCAATCTTTTGATCTGTAAAATTTGAATCAATTACGAGCCATCCAATCGCGACTAGCAGAAGTGTGCCAACGATGAGAGACATTTTTAAACCTTCCCGACTGAAAAAAATACTCACTAATTTAACCCTGTCTCCGCCGCCAATGCTGTCAAGTTGTTAAAGCTTAGACCTCTTTATTCGTTCTGAAACTGACGATGGATCTCACGTAAACCTGGTAATAGTGAAAACATCCACAAAGCTGTTACAACTGCAACCCACTTTATCGGGAATACAACTGAGGCTAAAAGCCAAGCGAACAAAAAGAACCGCCAACGCCTCATGGCGTCTCTTGGAGAAACCTTATCCTTGCTACCATCTCGAAGCAGTGGGAACACCTTCGGTCGTATAAACCATCCATGCCCAACCATAACAAGTAAAAACTTAAACCAGGATAGCTCTTCAGAGCCCATAAAAGGTTTTTCATCATAGCAAGCATTTTCTCTGGAAAAAGTTGCGACAGCCTGCTTGATTTGCTGCCAAACATAGCGTGGCTCCGGACGGGCGCCAGCGCCGCTCATGTTACTGTACTTGGGAACACACCTCCATCTATAGAGTACCCTTTGACTACTGTCTATGGCGACCACGGCAGGCTGATAGTAACCTTTAGGATGACTGACCCAATCGCGCGCTCTTAAATGACCGTAGTCAGAATTATAAAAAACATCGATCCAACCGCGATCTTTTAGATCTCTACTGATCTCGTGATGAGGATCGCCAACTACAGGAATAGTCATATTCCAGGCATCCTCCGCTTCTACAGCAAGAGAATTCGGCTCACTTGTAATGCCATATACCTCGCCTCCTGCCTCACGAATATCTACCACCACTCTCGTCTCATCATAACTTCGTAACTCGAAGCGACAAGGCGGTCACCAAAGTCCACGATAGAAAAGCAAAACAACAAAATCATGCTTTTGCAAAACATTTGCTAGCCAAACGGAACGTATCCCCTCTGGGGGATCTAGCAAAGGAGGAATATCAGGAATCGAACTATATGCAAAATTGAATTTATAGCCACTTTTCTGTGGGGAGACTTTGATCTGTTCTCGAACACAAACCTGACCATTACAAAGTACCAGACCGAGCTCATAGTCTTCGCCAGTCTTAGTGCTTAGCGCGGATTCATAATCAACGATACCGGTCAGGTAGAAGGAATTATTGTTCTTCTCATTCAGCCATTTTACGGCCGCTTCACCTGGCTGGCGCAGTTCCTTCGGTATGTTACTAATTGGGTCCATTAACTTCCCTTGGTTATACACATTTGCATTTTATTTTTACACAGGAATTTATAATTGCTCAGCCAGATAACTCTGTCAAAGAAATTAATTATTTGGCCTCATTTACACTCCCTTCATTAGTTTTTCATATGAAAGTAGTTATAATTTTAGAGTGAGAATTTGAAGAGATAACTTTATCTCACTAATATATGTCACAAAAAGTGGAAATTAAGCATGAAAAGTCGTACTGATAAATTTTGGATGTTTGACTTTGACGGAACACTTGTCGACTCCGAGTCTGCACTTAGAAAGTGCTATGTTTCAGTTACCAGTAAATTAGCTCCATCCCAAGTCAATCGTGCGCAGACTATCCTAATCGGACCGACTTTAGATGAATCGAGTCGTGAAATCTTAGGTGATTCACATCTGCCACTCCTAGATGAATTTAAAAAAAAATTTCAATGTGAATACGACTCGAATACCGTCTTTGAGACACTGACTTATCCGCAAGCCGATCAAGTGCTAAAATTTTTACACGGACGTGGTGACAAAATGGCTATTGCCACTAACAAACGATCGGGCCCTACAAAAGCACTATTGAAGCATTATAAATGGGGATGCTTCTTTGAATTTGTTGCGTGTATTGACCAATTTTCAAGCGACAAAACTAAATCAGATATGGTAGGCCGTATGCTTCAACGCTATCCATCATTCAAAAAGTCATTTTTTGTTGGGGATACTTTAACGGACGGGTATGCAGCTAAAAATAACAAATTAAACTTTCTAAAAGCAAATTATGGCTACGGGGATAAACAAAACTGGGATGACATACCTGTACACAAATCGATTGATGAAATTGCAGAACTAATGCTAATTTGAGAATGGTGCAAAACTATAGACTGAAAAAGCAGTCACTTTGACTTTGATGTAGACTAAAACCATCAAAAAATCATAAGGAAGAAAAAATGGATCAGTGGAAGCCTACCGCGTGTAATCTGTGTGAAAATAATTGTGGCATAGAAGCAAAGGTGAGCGACAACGGTGAAGTAATCGAGAAAATACGCGGAGACCATGAACATCCTGCTTCCGATGGGTATGTGTGTCAGAAAGCGTCCCGAATTAATTACTACCAAAATAACACTGATCGCCTGAAATACCCCCTAAAAAGAACTGCATCAGGCGGCTTCGAGAAAATCAGCTGGGATGATGCCATTAGCGAAATCGCAGCTAAGTTTATAGAAGTCCGAGATACCTGTGGTGGCGATAAAATATTTTATTATGGAGGTGGGGGTCAAGGTAATCACCTGCCAGCATCTTATGGGATGAGTACTATTGGAGCACTAGGTGGTCGGTACCGCTCGAACGCGCTAGCACAAGAGAAAACTGGCGAAGGTTGGGTGTCAGCATCAATGTTTGGGGCTTATGCCCAGCGAGGTGACTTTGAGAACTGCGAAGTGGCTGTATTTTTAGGGAAAAATCCATGGCATTCTCATGGCTTGCAACGAGGCCGCGTAACCCTGCGTGAAATAGCGAAAGATCCCGACAGAAAACTCGTGGTCTTTGATCCGCGCGTCTCAGAAACAGCTGAGATAGCAGATATTCATATAAGACTAAAGCCTGGCACTGACGCGTGGGCTCTTTCTGCACTGATCGGCATAATGCTAAAAAGTCAATCTTACAAAAAAGAATGGATGGAAGAGCACGTATCGGCATACGAAGAGATCAAAAGTCTATTTAGCTCTATCGATATTGATCAATACTGCGCGTGGGCGGGCGTGGACCGAGAACAACTTCAAGAACTTGCCGATATACTTTCACGCTCCGCGAAGACTTCTTGGTTTGAAGATCTTGGTGTTCAAATGAGCCAGAACTCTACGCTGGTCAGCTATTTACACCGCCTATGCTGGCTTCTCACCGGAAGCTTCGGACAGAAGGGGTCTCAATATATTGCTAATACACTGCGCCCCTTGATGAGCAGTAATCCAAGCCTATCAAAGCGTTCACCCGTACTTGGCGTGCCGCTACTAGGCGGGATGGTGCCGTGCAACGTCATTGCGGAAGAGATTCTAAGCGATCACCCTGACCGCTATAGGGCCATGCTGATCGAAAGTGCAAATCCCGCTCACTCGTTAGCTGACTCGAAAAGCTTCTCAGAGGCCATGAGGGTCCTAGAACTGTCAGTAGTAGTCGATGTAGCTATGACCGAAACCGCGCGCCAAGCAGATTACATATTGCCATGTAAAACTCAATACGAAAAAGCTGAAGCAACGTTTTTTAATTTCGAACATCCTAAAAACTACTTTCATTTAAGAAGGCCAATTGTGAAACCGCCAGTAGATGCTGACGTACTAACCGAAGCCGAAATCCACGCCCGACTGGTCGAAAAAATTGTTGAGATCCCTAGAGAAATCGCCGCCTTGAAGACCGTAGTTAAAAAAAAGGGATTGGTAAATTTCTCAACTCATTTTAGTAATTTTTGCCGAGAAAATCCGAGTTTAAATCGGTTAGTCCCAGTCATACTTTACCGAGCGCTGCACGACATCCTGCCAGAGGGCTGTGAAACAGCAGCCTCACTTCTTCAGGTCACACAATATGTAGCTGATCACGAAAGTGACTCTATTAGACGTGCGGGAATCACCGGTGAAACCTCCGCCGCTCTGGGTGTAGCTCTTTTTGAGAAAATAGTCGCTAGCCCTCGCGGGGTAACTTTTTCGGTTGATGATGAAACCAGTTCCTGGGATCGAATCAGGACTTCTGACGGGAAAATAAATGCACATATTCCTATTTTAATTCCGGAAATTGAACGGCTAGCCGAAGGCCCTACCAACATCACAAACAAGGATTTCCCGCTGGTTTTATCCGCGGGAGAGCGTCGACCATATACTGCAAACACAATTCTCAGAGGTAAAGAGTGGCGTAAAAAAGACATAGGAGGATCTCTCAGAATATCACCCGATGACGCACGTGACCTAAATATAGAGACTGGCGACAGTACCACGTTGAGTACCCCTAGTGGATCGGTCAAGGTCCTAGTAGAAATCTCTGAGAGAATGCTACCTGGACATATATCCCTCCCAAATGGATTTGGGCTCGACAGCATGACCGATGCAAATCAATTAGTAAGAACGGGAACAGCGACAAATGATTTAACCGCAGCTTCTGACAGGGATTTTCTCGCGGGAACTCCAAGACACAAGCAGGTTCCAGCGCACCTGGCTCCTGTCAATTAAGTTAATTCGTAAAATAAACCTGCAAAGTAATCCCTAGACGCTAATGTAGTGATCAATTGAAAATCCTTTGTTGATAGCCGTGCTTAGTAAAATAATTTTCGCTTTACCTTTACCGTATGCTTAATCTCAGCTATGACGCCGTAATTATTGGTGCGGGCGCGGCAGGATCCATGTGTGCTATAACAGCGGCTAAACGCGGCCGAAAGGTTATGCTCATTGACCATTCTAAAAAATTTGGTGAAAAAATCAGGATATCTGGCGGTGGAAAATGTAATTTTACCAACGCGCACTGCGGGCCCGATAACTTTATATCTACAAACCCAAGATTCTGTATATCCGCGTTAAACCAATATACTCAAAAAGACTTCATAGATCTCATTGAATCCCAAAATATACCGTATCATGAAAAGAAACTGGGCCAGCTGTTTTGCGATCGCAGTGCAAAAGACATACTTGCGCTTCTCAAGGATCTTGCGAGCAAATACAAAGTACATATCTCCTTGGCCGAAAACAACATCGAAGTACAAAAAGTCGAGTCAGGGTTTAAGATTGCAACTGCTGATAAAAAGATAATGTGTCAGGCGCTAGTAATCGCTAGTGGTGGCTTATCGATACCCAAAATTGGCGCTACTAGATTTGGGTATGAAATTGCGCAGTCGTTTAACCACGAGATAATTAAACCGCGTCCAGGCTTAGTTCCTCTGACATTTGAAAATGATTTACTCGCTCATTGTAAGCACCTAAGCGGATTAAGTTTATGTGCAGAAGTTACTTTTGAGAAAACCAGTTTCCGAGAAGGGCTATTATTCACACATCGTGGTCTTAGCGGCCCAGTCATTCTGCAAATATCGTCCTATTGGCGCGATGGGGGGTCACTCATAATAGATCTACTTCCTAAACATAATGTCAAAAATTTTTTGAAGAAGAAAAGGAACGTCCAAAATCCACAGAATATCCAAACCATATTGTCCGACATCCTCCCCAAACGGCTGGTACAACAAATTTGTGTGGAAACGAATATTTCCGGATCGCTAGCCAATATTTCAAATATCGAGATACAAAAGTTAAGTGACAGAATAAATCACTGGCAGGTTGGTCCTACTGGAACTGAAGGGTATCGAACGGCCGAAGTGACTGTGGGCGGAGTAAATACTCGCGAACTATCATCAAAGACAATGGAATCTAATCTGCAGCCAGGATTGTATTTTGTGGGAGAAGTCGTAGATGTAACCGGACACCTAGGAGGTCATAACTTTCAATGGGCTTGGTCATCAGGTTGGGTAGCAGGACAGAATATCTAAGACGATATCTTCATCTCTCGGGAGACTGAATCTACTGCTTCAAGTGCACTGATTTTTCTGGCGTACTGGAAATACCAACAAGCCGCTACAGCGATACATATCATCGTGAAAGTTCCTAGGCCGGTAATAGTCGGTAATACCCAAGACGGTTCTGAGGATGCCGTATGCCAATCCGGAAGTTTAGCTCTAACACCCTCGATAACCTTCGAGGTTCGCTGGAACCCACCAATCAAGAAGGTAGAAGTTGAAGCATAAACAAAGATAACCACGCCAGCTAATCGTGAAGAAATCACACGCCCCGAAAAGTAGGCCGCGACCAACAGAGCTGAAGTTGCGGAAATAAAGGACATAAAAAAGGTTATGTTGATACTAAGATAGTAGGCAAACAAATTAGATGATTCAAACTCGCTCATAACATTTACCCGTAGTATTTTTTTAATTAAAATAAGTTTAGCGCATAATTACAGATCCATATAGGCAAAAATTTTTTAAAATGCATAGCTCGAAAAAAACTGAAATAGTCATCGTAGGATCAGGATTCTCAGGGCTCGGAGCTGCCATCGAACTCAAAAAAATCGGTATAGATGATTTCATTATCCTAGAGAAAGCAGACGATTTGGGAGGGACATGGCGAGACAACACCTACCCTGGATTAACAGTGGATGTGGCGTCCACCTCATACTCTTATGGTTTTGCCCCTAAGTCCAACTGGTCGCGTCTTTACGCCCCTGGTTCAGAAGTCAAGGAATACGCCGACGAATGTGCCGAAAAATTCAAGATCCGAGATCACATAGAGTTTTCGAAAAGCGTTGAGTCTTCATCGTACGATGAAGAAGATAATCTTTGGGTGACCAAAGTCAGCAGTGGGGAAACGTACACCTCTCGATACTTGGTTAGTGCTACTGGATTATTTGGCCCGCCGAAACTCCCTAACATTGATGGCATAGAGACTTTTTCAGGTCGCATCATGCACACGGGGGCCTGGGATCACGAATATGACTTCAGCGGTAAACGAGTGGGGATCATTGGTACCGGGGCTACCGCGATTCAGGTGATACCTGAAATAGTGCCTATCGTAGAGCATCTTAGTGTGTTTCAAAGAACTCCTATCTGGCTATTACCCAAACCAGACATCATATTCAGTGAGCGCATAAAAAAATTATTTCGTGTACTTCCCTTTACTCAAAAACTACTAAGATTAGTTACACATTTTTTAAATGAAATATTATTCGGCATTGGCTTCTCTCATAATCGCCAGTTTCCATGGCTATTCAGATGGCTACAAAAACTTGGAATTTCTCACATTCGAAAGCAAGTCAAGGATCCTACAACTCAGGAAAAATTAACTCCTCAGTACGATTTTTTTTGTAAAAGACCAAGTTTTTCTAATGTGTACTTCCCTGTATTCAATGAGCCCAACGTTAGCCTTGTTACCGACCCCATTAGTCATATTGAGGGAAATAATATTCAAACTGGTGACGGTCATACAATAACACTTGATGCGCTCATTTGTGCGACAGGCTTCAGTGTGTTCGATGAAAACATAGTCCCGTCATTTAAAACCTTCGGTTTAAAAGGAACAGAGTTAGGCTCCTACTGGATCAACAATCGATTCACGTCTTTTCAAGGAATCTCGGTCCCAAATTTTCCTAACTATTTCATGATATTTGGCCCCTACTCCGCCGCTAGTGCGTCTTGGTTCGGAATGATAGATACTCAAGTCCGCCATCTAAGCAGATGCCTTCGCGCCGCCAAAAAGCGAAACGCTAATTACATCGAGGTAACCCAAAAATCGCTAGAAACTGATTTCAACAAAATACTTAAGCGGAGAAGAAATCAGTTAGTCTTTCACGGAGATTGCTCTCGTTCTAACTCGTACTATTTTGATAAAAATGGCGATGTGCCGCTTATCCGACCAGCCACACAGGTAGGCATGTGGCTCAGGAGCCATTTAGTAAGCATGAAAAACTACAACATTATGGCGAAGTGATAAGGCGCACTTTATCTGAACCCATCAAATAGATAATCGGTGAGCCTGTGTATTACTAAGGGAGGGGCAACTATTATAGACAGAAATGTCAGATGATCGAGCGCACCCGACAAACTTGAGACGGGCTCCAAATCAACCCCGTTTCCACCCAGCCAAAACAATATCCATAGAGGACTGACTAAATAGTTTATTGCTATAAACACTCTTTTTACTGCTTCCATACACTCAAATTAACGCATCCGACACCTTAGTTGCAAGAACAACTTTTGAGTATGAAATGATCTAAAAAAAATAACGTCTTCCAAAAAGATAAATTATCGTTTTTTTATTATATTTACTGAGGCTAGGCCTATCTTGCCTTCAAATAAATCAACACATTTTCCGCGAAATAGCGCCGCAGAGATATTGTTATTTTTTGAAACAAGCTATTGAAAAAATGGAGTTTTCTGCATTTTTTCTCGTTATGCTAATCTATGTACTTGACACAGCAAAAAGTTAAAAGTGCCTATACGAAGCTAATATGAATAAGCCGTGATACCGGATTGGACAAAGTTACTCCAATCTGCGTATGTTAAGGTATAAGTTACAACGGAATCTAAAATATGCGGATAAAAAAATACGATTTTGATTACAGTCGCCGAACATTTCTTGAAAAAACTGCGTCATGTGGGGCCACCGGAGGCCTACTTGCCGCATTGTGGCCAAGTATCAGTGCATCTGCCGATACTAGTAAAGCATATCCTGACGAACTTTTAGATATCGAAACTTTCACGCGCGGTCAGGTTAAGGTCGGAGACATAATTAATAAAGATAACGTCTTTTTAGTGCAAGATCTGTTAGACCCAATTACGTTTCAGCAAGTCATGCAAGACGGCCGAACGTTCCACATACAGCCGTCGGAACACGATGCAGAAACAATGTTCCCTCCCTACTTCTTAGATGCCAGTATTAGGAACCAAGGACAAGCTAAGTTTGGTACCGATGGTAATGTCTATACTAAATCCGGTGAACCATGGATAGGCGGGCTTCCATTTCCGGAACCAAAAACAGGAAATGAAGCTATTGCAAACATAACTTTGAGTTGGGGACGACATGATAAATGTATCTATGCCACGCCAGCTAAAACAGTGAATCCAGATGGTGACGTACAATTTGAATACGACTGGGTCTGGGCAGAACAACAATGTGCAGGGCTAGTGCATCCGGACGCTTCCGGCCCGTATCTGAAAGGATATGAAGACCTACTTAGATTGCAAACCATTTGGTTTACTCACACACAAGATGTCAAAGGCCACGCATTCTTGAGTAAATGGAAATATAATCAAAAAGAAATTCCTGCCCTTTTCGGTTATCTCCCCAACTTGAAGCGAGTGAGAAGATTTCCATCCAATCAGAGATTTGAAGCATATATGCCAGGAATGAATCTGTATCTATCAGACGCATGGTCATCTGGCGATCCAATGCTCACCTGGGGTAATTTTAAGATTATCCACCGAGGTCCGATGCTGACTTCATCTCATTCGCAATGGACTCCACAAAACGAGAACTGGAGACCAGATTTAGTAGGAGGAGCCAAAAATGAGACGTACTTTAACGTAGGCAAATCTTTGGCGCCTGAAGTGATAGTTTTTGAGGGAGAACCGATTGGTTATCCGAACGCGCCCGTAAGTAAGAGACGCATATACATGGACGTCAGAAGTATGGGCGGAGGAATGAGTATAACTTATGATCGAAATGGCGAAGTTTGGAAGGGACTAGAGGGTGGTGGAGGCCAATTAGTCTCCGACTCCCAATCTATAAATGCCAAAGATGGCAGACCAGAGTGGAGTTGGGCCTGGGCTATAAGCCACGATGTCCAAAAAAATAATGTAACACGTTTTCATCATGCAAAAGAATGTAAGGGCAACTGGGAATCGGCACTTGATCCTGACGAAAATATCGTCAAAAACTACATGACTAAACAAGCGCTTCGCCGTTTAGGTATCTAAGAAAACTATTCTCGAAAGTTACTGCCTTTGCGATCGAGTAATCGCAACAAAGCCGGCCACGCCAACGTATGAAGGCCATCAGATTCGATCAATCGATTCCCTTGCGAAGCGGATGTATTGATAGCATCAGTGGACGGCATCCTTAAGTTTTTACTGCTCATTGCTCGCACTTGCATTGAACAGGATCTTTCCAAGAGGTACATCAGTAAAAAACAACTTGAAACCGTTTCCCCCACCGCAAGTGTCCCGTGATTACGGAGCATCAGGATTTTTTTATCACCTATATCCCGAACAAGTCGCTCGCGCTCACTTAGATCTAACGCAACTCCTTCGTAGTCATGATAGGCTACCTGCGGTAGCAGAACCATTGCAGTCTGGGTAAGAGGAAGTAAGCCTTCATCCATCGCCGAGACCGCAGCTCCATCATCGCTATGGAGATGCATAACAGCTAGAGCATCATGTCTAGCCATATGGATAGCACTATGGATACAAAATCCAGCAGGATTTATGTCGTAACCGCTAGACAAAACTATGTTACCGTCTAAATCTACCTTTACTAGGTTCGACGCCGTGATCTCATCAAACATAAGGCCATAAGGATTAATTAGAAAATGATCATCCGGACCTGGCACGCGCGCTGACAGGTGGGTGAAAATCATGTCCGTCCAGCCATAGTGCTCAACTAAATGATAAGCCGCAGCTAAATCGACTCTAGTTTCCCACTCATCAGCAGCCACCTGAGACTTAATATCCAACTCAGAATTCATCACTGTAGCCATTTGTCAGTCTCCTCAGTATCTTTATCAATTTACTAGCGATCAGCAAAAATGCACAATCCGAGTAATTAATTTATTCGCTAGTACTATATATTACATTTACCAGAAAACAGAATGCAGTTACAGGATAAAATCTAAAAATATGAGCAATTCTAAAAACACCAGTCGGCTGGGGACATTTATTATAAGTTTGAATTTCGACCGTGGCATGATTTTCCTCCTGGTTTTGAAACACTCCCTTGTTATATCTATTTTATGTGCGTGCCTCGGTTTCACAGCAATAATCAACGCCTATTCTGAGGAACCCCCGATCAAGGCCATGACATTCGCAAAGGTTCGGGACGTTAGCCTGTACTATGAAATACATGGTGGAGGTGAGCCCATACTTCTCATTCACGGGGGACTAAGCCACGCAGGATATTGGCGCGCTCAAATAGATGATCTGGCCCGAGATTATTTGGTAATCGCAGTAGATAGCAGAGGTCACGGTCGGTCCTCATTATCCGACAAACCTATCACCTACAAACTTTTAGCCAACGACTTTTTAGTACTCCTAGACGAGCTCAACATACAATCCACGAATATCTTAGGATGGAGTGACGGGGGTATTATTGCCCTAGAATTGGCTATCAGAGAACCCCAGCGTGTTAAGAAAATTATCGCATACGGCGCGAATTTCCACCCAAAAGGAGTTCAGCCAAATGTTGCCGACAACTCAAGATTCCGTGAATTTCTGACCCGCGCTAGTAGGGACCACCACGCAATGTCACCTGAACCTAATAGATGGTCGGAATTCCTTGAGAATATCACTAATATGTGGACAACTGAGCCAAATTTTTCAGATTTAGAGCTTAAAAGTATAACTGTGCCAACGCTTGTGCTTGGCGGGCAACAAGAAGAAGTCATCTACCCCGAACATATAGAAGAGCTGTCGAAAAAAATTCCAAATTCTAAATTAATCATGATGCCCAAAACTGGGCACTTCGCCATGCTAGAGAAACCAGAAAATTTTAATGAAATTGTGCGTTCTTTTCTAAAGTAGCGCCTTAGACATTAAATTTCCTTGCTACTCCACAAATGAAAAAAAAATACACTAGTCTTTTGTTCGATCTATTTAATACGGTAGCTTTGTGGGACACGAATAAGATCCCTATTTATAGAATCGGCGGCAAGGAAAAGCATTCAACATTAGGCGAACTCAAATTAGTTCTTTCTGACCACCTACCAGGTCTAAATTTTGACGATTTCCATGATGCATTTGACGCCGTCAATCGCGAACTGACTAAAGAAAAAAGTACAAACCGAAAAGAAGTTTCATCGCGACAACGCTTCCTGCGTGTATTAAGAAAATTAGATATTCAATCCGATTTAAGCATTAGCAACCTAGCAAATGATCTTTCTCAAACACACATGGAACTTCTAATCGGCTCAGCTTTTGTGCCCGAAGAGCATCGAAACCTGATAACTACCCTGAAAAGCAAATATAAACTAGGAATTGTCTCGAATTTTGATCATGCTAGATCAGCAAAAAGTATCTTGGCCAGAGATGGTGTGGCGTCTTATTTTCATCAGATAATCATTTCAGAAGAGTTTGGCTGGAGAAAACCAGATAGCAGGATATTTGATTTAGCGGTCCAAGGCACTAAGGACAACAAAGAGAACATACTTTTTATCGGTGATTCAATTGCAGATGATATCATCGGAGCATCCGAATTTGGGCTAGATGTGGCCTGGGTGAACCCTAAAGGCCAGAGTCTTAATCCAGACATTCCGAAACCGACCTATGAGATAAAGTCAATAATAGAGTTAAAGGATCTATTATCCTTGAAAGTTTAAAATGTTCCGCATTGACTTAAAAATAAACATTAGCTGTAATACTTTTATACTATGCTTTTAGATCTTCAAGATGATATAAATACGAGCAGTTACATTAGGGAGCACGAAAATGACGACCCCCTCACATGATGTCATTGGAGACATAGCGTATATAGATGTAAATGGACTGGAAGCAGAGCATCTCGTTTATCCTTTAAGCAGCGGTAAAAAAATCGTTAGACCGCAAACTAACTATCGACCTATGCCTATTAAAGATGCTAGGCACTTACCTGAAGGCCCCTCTATTGATAACGAAGGATTCTCTATCGTTAAACATAAGTCATCGGTATCAGATTTTTACGATTCTACTCAAATTACAGAACTATATTACTCTGAAATAATTTCGCTTTTAAAGGATCGGTTGCACGCAAAGGACGTGATTATTTTCGATCATAATCAGAGAAGCAAAGTACGGGCTAGAGCGGGACAATCTGAGGTCCGTACTCCAGTTGCAGCCGCTCATGTTGACTACACGAAGACATCGGGACCAAAGCGCAGCCATGAAATTCTAGAAAACGCGCAAAAGACCCACTATCAAAATAATAGATTAGCATTAATAAACGCGTGGAGACCGATTATAGGACCTGCTCAGGATTTCCCTCTCGCGATATGCTCCTCTACTAGCGTGAATGATCAAGATCTCGTAAAGACAGATATTCACCACTTCAGCGAATCCAATTTAGAAACGCCTCGTCACAGCGGACAGATATACTCTCTCAAGCATAACCTAGAACATAAATGGTATTACTACCCTGACATGCAAACCGACGAAGTGCTACTTTTACGAAACTGGGATTCTGCCAAACCATATACTCATGGCTACACACCACACACGGGTTTCAAAAACTCGCTCGCACCAGCCAACGCGATACCAAGAGAAAGTATCGAGATCAGGACATTAGTAGTGTTTTAGAACACCACCGTAATACGACACTTTAGCTAAAGAAATGGGCTAAAATCGCCCAAAGCAAAATCAGGAGGCCACTTTCGATGTCCAGTTGCTGTCATGTTGAGGAGGACAAGCGCGATCTACTCCTTTGGAGCACGTCACTGCTGCTCGCGATATCTTACGCGCTCGCGCTGGGCCCTGCCGATGCCCTAGCGCTACCAAAATTTATTTCAGTGTTTACAATCGCTATTTACGAAATTTGCAATTCAATGTATTTGGGCATGCTCGTCGGAATGATAAGCGTAGGGATACTGTCAAAAGTCCCTAAAGAATTTGTACTATCAATAATGGGAGCCAAAGGGTTTTTTGGCATTTTACGCGCATCTTTTGCTGGGGTCCTACTGGATATGTGTAATCATGGGGTACTCTTGATTGCGGGCAAATTGTATGAAAGAGGCACGTCTACAGGGCAGGTCATAGCTTTTCTGGTCGCCTCTCCTTGGAACTCGATATCAGTTACTGTCATCTTGTTCACTCTAATCGGTGTTGGTTGGACTATATTATTCTTATTACTTTCCATACTAATCGCGATACTTACCGGTCTCGCTTTCGACTATCTCGTTGCTAAAAATCGTCTGCCTAAAAACTCGAACGAAATAACGATGCCTGAGAACTTTCAATTCTGGCCCGAGGCCAAAAAAGAGCTCTCTCAAACTAGGTTCGACATGAAAATGTTCTATTCAATCTTTAAGTCTGGACTTACCGACTCAAAAATGATTCTACGATGGATCTTTTTAGGTATTGTGTTAGCTGGCATAATCCGAACAACAATGGATGCGGAACACTTTTCATCATTATTAGGCCCAACTATCTCCGGCCTAGCGATAACCCTTCTGGCAGCTACCATTATCGAAGTCTGTTCTGAAGGAAGTTTACCAATTGCAGGTGACCTATTCGTGCGAGCAGGAGCGCCTGGTAATTCATTTGCATTTTTAATGGCTGGTGTATCAACTGATTACACTGAAATACTCATCCTGAAGCAATTGAGTAATTCGTGGCGTTTCGCATTCTTCCTGCCAGCAGTAACGCTCCCCCAGATTACTTTGTTAGCAGTGCTTTTAAACAAGTTTGGGTGAGTACTTCAAAGAAGGAAAAGACATAAATTAGGGTTAAAAATTAACAACAAACAAACTAAAAAGGTCAGGATTGCAAACGGACTTGCTCCATAAAAAATATCTCCTAAGGAAATACTTTCGTCATCGATCGATGCCTTGATGGCATAGATACTTAAACCCAAGGGTGGAGTTAGTAACCCGACTTCAACCCCTATAACTGTGACAATACCAAACCAAATGAGATCGCCTCCCATGGCGTGAATCACCGGTAGTCCGATAGGGACCATGACAAGTAAAATAGAGGTACTGTCCAAAATGGTCCCTAAAAATACGACAATCAAGAAATAAAGACACACATAGGTTGTTAACCCTAAACCTGTCACTTGTGCGACTTGGCCCAAGGTCTCAGGGATGCCCGATAAAGTCAGCATCAATCCGAAAGCAGAGGCCCCAATTATCATGAATAATAGCGAACTGGTTGTAGACGCGGCGGAAAAAATCAGTTCAATTAATTTCTTTAGTTTTATTCTTCCTAAACTCAAAGCAATAATAAAAGAAAGGGTGGAACCAACAGCACCGGCTTCAGTAGGCGTAAAAACCCCACCATAAATCCCACCGACTATGCATACTACTAGTAAAAATATGGGCGACCCGATACGTAGTATTTCACTAAAGGGAATAATAGGGAGTTCTTCTGTTAAATGATATTCATCGGTCACAGCAAACTTTAAATTAAGAGTCACACATAAGACTACGACTAGGCATAATAGAAGTGCTAACAACAAGCCGGGAATGATGGCAGCGATAAATAATTTATTGATAGAGACCTCAGCGATAATCCCATAAATAATCAGTAGTATACTAGGCGGGATCAACATACCCAGTACTGATGATCCAGCCACTAGGCCTAGAGCAAATTTAGGAGTAAAACCTCGAGCTATAAGTTCGGGGGCTGCCACTTTACTAAAAATAGAAGCCGAGGCTATTGAGATCCCGGTAATAGCCGCAAAAATCGTATTTGCTCCAACAGTAGCAATACCCAGCCCACCTTTGAGATATCCCACACACCAGTACGCGACCCTCAAACTATCCCGGCCTATTTTCGCGTGCGCTACAATCAAGCCCATTAAGACAAAAAGTGGTACCGCGGCAAAGACATAGGATGAGATAGCACTCGCGGAAACCATGCCTAATACATCAATGCCGATGCCTAAATTGTCTTTCATGATACCAAGACCAACAAATCCAGCACATAAAAGAGAAAATGCTACTGGAACCCCTGTAATCACAAGCCAAAGTAAAAGTGCTATAGAGACTAGTCCTATCGAGGTGTTAGAACTAGCGATATTGAGTAATATGACTATTGATGTGATAAGTAGAAACAAGGTACCTGTAGTTTGCGAACTCAATAAAGACCATCGCCAATCTTCGACTAGCTTGTAAGCGAATAGTATAGCTGCTAATAGAGACCCTAAAAGAATTGCCAACCGTAGCGGCCAGACTGAGACAGTGAACACATCCGGTGTACCAAAAAATTCCCCGCTCTCTATTGCCGTGAACAACAAAGGCACCGTTGCGATGACGATCCCAACTGAGATGGCTATCGAAACTAAATTTGAAAAGATTTCTAGCGTGAGATTACCGTCTTCCTTTCTCAAAAAATAACTATTTCGGATCAGTAATCCTCCGGAAACCTGATAAGGTAATGCGAGAAAAACCAATACGGGGATAGCTAGCGCAACAATCTCCGTCACTCCTGGAAGCGAGCCACTGAATAATGTTCTCCAGATTATGTCCAGATTAATGAGTACGACTAACATGCCTAACAACCCAGCAGCTACAAAAGCATTCACTTTACTGAGATACAAAAATAGGATGTGAAAATAATTTTTCATCATAAGATTAATCGACTCAGCTATTTGTCCGTACCGAGGAGATCCACTCCCCAAGAATTTGTAGGCCTTACTCCTTCAGACTTTAGCCCTAACATTAATTTATTCAAGACTAGTTGCGCGGGCAGATTGCTAGCTTGATGTCTGTCTACCCAATTTGATGCTAGCGGGGGCAGCGATTTCATCCATTTCTCTTTCTCGATGAGTGGTAACGTATATAGAATCGCTCCTTCCCTTTGCAACGCTTCTAACGATTCAACATAACGTTGGTTAGCGGCTTCTGCACTCAGCCGTGAGTAATCCCGAGCAACTTCTACGAAAATTTCTTGAACTGACTGAGGGAGCCTATTCCAGACCTCTAAATTGGCAGCTAAGGCACCCACAAATTGCGCACCAATCCCAACCAAGGTGACATACTGTGCAACTTCATGCAGCCGGAAAGGATATGCGCCACTTAGAATCGTCACGGCACCATCAGCCACTCCAGTTTTCAACTGAGTATAATAAGTAGTTAAAGCGCCATTTATGGCAGTCGCTCCGGTACCTTCTAGCCAAATTGATGCAGCACCAGGCGCGAGAATTTTTTTTCCTTTTAAATCAGCGACCGTCCGTACTGGAAAATTTGTGACCAAATGATAGGTATCTGTGCCAGTTGCAGCAAGGAACTTAAGGTCGTTATCTAACCAGCTTTGTTGCATCTCGGGAATATCATGATGTAGATCGTTCATAACGCGCAGTAAGCTGCTTAAGTCATCAGTAATAAATGGCAAATCATAGGTTATATTCTGCAAAGGCAGACGGGAAGACTCCCAGAGAGAACCAACCCAACCTATATCAGATAGTCCGATTTTTAAGCCATTTAGGCTATCTTGCCATTTATATAATGTGCCATAGGCTTGATGCCATTCGAGATCAATGCTCGGATATATTGCCTCAATCTTCCCCGTGGATACAGGCACAAAATAATCCCTTAATAGAGCAGCCCAAGGCAGCGTCGTCGGATGGGTTGTCGCAATAGTTAAATGAAGCTTATCTACAGTAGCCATCCCCGGCGAAATAAAGAGAAATAAAATTAACGATATTAAACTCCGCAACTCCTCACTCCTCAAAAGTCGAATAATCTAATACAAGATAGTTGCTCCTGTCATACCAGATCAACAGTTCAAAGCTTGATAACTAAAATACTAACTCGCGCTGGCGCTTATCTTCTAGATACGCTATTAATATCACATAACGAGGTTAACAAAATAAATAGAAAGGGGGTATGAGAATGGGTAACCAATATGAAGGGCGATGTTTCTGTGGTGAGGTAGAGATATCTGTTACAGGAGATGCCGCGGCTATGGGGTTTTGTCACTGTGAGTCTTGTCGTCATTGGTCCGCTGGACCTATAAATGCCTTTTCCTTATGGCCGCCTGAGAATGTAAAAGTTGTGAAAGGCGCCGAACTTCTAGAGACCTTCGCTAAAACGGATGCGAGCCATCGTAAGTGGTGTAAAAATTGCGGTGGACACGTCATGACAGAGCATCCCGAAATGGGAATGGTAGACGTATACGCTGCTATATTGCCTGATCTGAAATTCGAGCCTGAAGTACACGTTTTTTACGGCGAGAAAGTAGTAAGTGTAAAAGATGGCCTCCCTAAGATGGCAGACGTGCCAGAAGAGATGGGCGGCTCGGGGACCACTCTTCCTGAGTAACTTAATTAAGGATCACGTCGACCCCGACATTCCACCATCCACTGGAATCGTGGCGCCAGTAATATAAGAAGAGGCTGGCGATGCGAGAAAGATAGCAGTGCCAATAATATCTCCAGCTTCACCAAACCTATTTAAGGGGACTGCACTAGTAACTGTATCGCTCCAACCACCCTCTTTCATGGGAGCCATCATATCGGTACTAAAAGGCCCCGGTGCTATGGTATTAATATTGATATTGTGTTCAGCTAGGGGTCGTACCAATGTTTTTGACAAATGATGCAGTCCAGCCTTTGAAGCTGCGTAGGAATAATTGTCCCAAATAGGTACCCTAATACCGTCAACAGAACCTATATTTATAATACGACTCGGATCATCTGGGCTGGCACTAACTTTTAGCATTGGGAGGAATTTTTGAATCAAAAAAAACGGAGTTTTAATATTCAAAGACGCAACCTTATCCCAACCTTTCTCTGGAAATTCTTCCAACGAAGCTCCCCACGTAGCGCCCGCGTTATTTACGAGTACATCTAACTTGGGTTCTAGCTTTTCTATTTCTGCAATAATACGTTCTATCTCTGACAATTTTGAGAGGTCGCCAGAGATTGCACGACAAAACCCAAAGGCTGAAAGTTCTCTCTCCACAACAGCACATCGCTTATGATCTCTGGATATTATATAGACCCTAGCGCCTGCTTTCGCATAGCAAGAGGCAATCATGTGCCCTATTCCTCTCGATCCGCCGGTCACGAGTATTGTCTTATTTTTTATAGAGAATAACGAGTCCATTCAGGTACCTAATTGAGACATTCCTAAGCGATGAGAACAATTACTTCTCCTCAAGCTGCTACATCTTTTTCGAGCTTAATCGAACCATTTATAGCGCGTAAAATCGCTTTTAGAGAGGCTTCTAATATGTCATTGGAGAGGCCAACCCCACAATATCGAGTCCCTTCAATATTCAGCTGTACATATGTGACAGCCTCGGCATCGGCGCCATCAGCTTGACTCAAAGTGTGTTCGCTATATTCCACCAGGACAATCTCTTTTGTAGCGTGACCTTCTAGAGCACTTACAAAGGCACTAACGACCCCTGCAGCTCGACCCGACAGCTCCACCAGTTCATCTTCGAAGAGTACCTCTGCTGTCAGATGATCCTCTCCATCAATTCTCGATAATTTATAGTTCTTAAGCTCATAGGGTTTGTTCATATTGAGGTAGTGTTGAGTAAATAATTCTACAATCTTTGTTGGGGCAACTTCCGCCTCACTATCTTCAGCAAACTTTTGCACAACACCACTAAAATCGATTTGAAGCCATCGAGGTATATTTAACCCACGCTCTTGCTCTAGCACATAAGCAACCCCACCTTTGCCAGATTGGCTATTTATTCGGATTACTTCTTGATAAGACCTTCCTAAATCTGACGGATCTATAGGTAAATACGCTACCGCCCATTTATCCTCAGGT
Organism: uncultured Gammaproteobacteria bacterium; assembly: GCA_938075585.1. Taxonomy (GTDB): domain Bacteria; phylum Pseudomonadota; class Gammaproteobacteria; genus UBA4457. Next base: position 25,024 of record CALJHG010000037.1, read on the forward strand.
TGACGTTTAGTTAAACATTTTTTAATTGCATCCTGATGGCTTCCCGAAAACGCTGTAAAAACTAATTCTCCTGCATAGGGATGTCTTGGATGAACAGGAAGCTGAGTACATGCCTTAACGCAACGAATAATCTCATCCATGTTTGACAAATCCAATTCAGGTTCAATACCTTGGCTGTAGAGATTCATCGCCATCGTTACGATATCCATATTACCGGTTCTTTCCCCATTACCAAGAAGCGTGCCTTCAATTCTATCCGCGCCCGCCATAACCCCTAATTCTGCCGCAGCGACGGCACAACCCCGATCATTATGAGTGTGCAGGCTCAACACCGTCCCGTCTCGTCTAGCCAAATTTCTGGACATCCATTCAATTTGGTCAGCGTAGATATTGGGCGTAGCCATTTCAACAGTTGCGGGAAGATTAATTACACAAGGGTTCTCCTCACTAGCATTCCAAACATCCAGCACGGCATCGCAGACCTCCACAGCATAATCCAATTCGGTTCCAGTAAAACTTTCAGGAGAGTACTCAAAACGCCACTTAGTATCGCGGTATTTCTTAGACTCGGCCAAGACCACCTTCGCTCCTTCAACAGCGATACTTTTTATACCAGCTCTATCTAATTCAAATACTTTGTCACGCTGAACCGTAGACGTTGAGTTGTACAAATGCATTATCGCGTTCTTTGCGCCCGACAAAGATTCAAAAGATCTGGCAATTAATTCCTCTCTAGCTTGCGTCAGCACCTGCACAGTAACGTCATCAGGAATCAAATTCTCCTCGATAAGGGTTCGTACGAAATCAAAATCTGGCTGGGACGCCGCGGGAAATCCGACCTCAATCTCTTTAAAACCCACTTTGACAAGCAATTTGAACATTTGTAGTTTTTGACTGACATTCATCGGCTCAATTAAAGCCTGATTACCGTCTCGTAAGTCAACGCTGCACCACAAAGGGGCTTTCTTAATTTCCTTATCCGGCCATGTTCGATCTTTCAACCCTACTAAGGGATAGGGTATATATTTTGAATGACTGAAATTGCTCATAATTACTTCTCTTTTTGCAATATCTTAGCTAAAACAACAAGTATTTGTAGTTAGAGAATCATACATGAATACGAATAGAGAGTTATTGCTATCTATGATAAAAATATTTAGTTTTTTAGAATATATAACTACAGTATAATTTTATTTAAGTTATATTATCTAATATAATATAAAAATGAAAAATTCTTCACTCTCGAATACCAGGCCAAAATTAGATCGAATCGATAGAAAAATCCTATCGCATATGCAAAAAGACGCGCGGATCACTAATCTAGAACTAGCAGAAAAAATTGGACTATCCCCGACTCCATGTCTTCGCAGAGTAAAAAGACTGGAGGAATCAGGTGTCATTTCGTCTCACATCACAATTTTGGACCAAAATCTTTTGGGCCTAACTATCACAGCAATGATCAGTATCACAATGGACCGGCACACACCCGAACGCTTCTCTAAATTTGAACAAGAAATAGCAACAATGCCAGAAATATTGGAATGCAGTATCGTAACAGGTCAAGCTGCCGACTATTTAATAAAAGCAATCCTACCCGACATGACCTACTACGAGGAGTTTTTGCTAGGTCGATTGACGCGAATTGATGGGGTTTCAGGCGTACACTCTAGCTTTGTACTCCGAGAGGTAATCAAAACATCAGCACTACCAGTGGAATATATTCCGGACTAGAATATCCAACTAATCTAGTCAATTTCTGCAGTTTACTATTTTTAAAAAAGGCACGTAATGATAGTTTACCCATCCGATTCCCGGCCAAATGATATCTACAAACTTATGGTTGGGTCGATTACCCCAAGACCAATAGCTCTAGTTTCCTCAATTAGTAAAGCCGGAGTTTTTAACCTCGCACCTTACAGCTTTTTTACCGGAGTCAGTGTAAACCCTCCGGCCATAGGGTTTAGTCCATTAATTACTGGAAAGGATAAGATCCGAGATAGCCGGAATAATATTGAAGAAACAAAAGAATTTGCGGTCAATATTGTGTCTGAAAGTCTAGTAGAGCAAATGAATGTGGCATCTTCTGACGTACCTCCTGAAGTCGATGAGTTCGCGCTATCGCAACTCACGCCTGAGCATGCCAACATAGTCTCTTGTCCATTAGTAAAAGAATCACGTATCAATATGGAGTGCCGCCTTATTGAAATAGTAGAAGTAAGTAATAAGTTACTTGGTGGCGCCTTTATACTAGGGGAGATTGTGTGTTTTCATATCGACGATGAAGTAGTCGAAAACTTCCGAATCGATCCAGATACACTCGATACCGTTGGAAGAATGGGCGGTTC
>CALJHG010000038.1 GCA_938075585.1 uncultured Gammaproteobacteria bacterium
CTCTTCATATTCTGCTTTTTGTACTTCCATCGGCTTATAATTGAAAGCCATCATTTGTGCACCCAAGAGAGCGGCTTCCTGGCCAGATTCCGGCGACATAGCTACTTGAACCAAACGATCCTTAAAACTCTCAGTCGGTCTAGGCCTAATGACTGCTTTAGGCTGATTGAAAAACTTACCTTGGTGAGGGCCCATCTCGCCTTTTTCCAACGCATCAACTATTAACGGCGCAGCCTCATCAAAACGCTCTCTCGACTCGTCCATCGGCACCCCAAATTGTTCAAACTCTTTCAGAGACAATCCGCGTCCCAGACCCAATATCGCGCGCCCTCCACTTAACTGGTCCAATAGTGCAGCTTTTTCCGCTACTCTGAGCGGCTGAATGTTCCATGGAACAATACACGCTCCAGTTGCAAGTTTTATACGTTTAGTTTGACCGGCGATATATGAAAGATATACAAAGTTGTCAGGACAGAATGAATAATCTTCGAAATGATGTTCGACTACCCAAATATGATCAAATCCTAAGTCTTCTGCAGCCAAGGACATCTGAACTTCTTCCTGATAAACCTCGTCATCAGTCATGCCTTCATAGCCCCAACTCTGCATAGCCTGTAGCATTCCTACTTCCATGTGCCCATCCTCCCTCATTTGCGAAAATATAATTTCAATTTAATTCAAGCATATGTAATTATTCATTCTTTGCAAAGAAATATTTTATTTGATTCAGTAATCAAAAAGTATAAATGATAATTATATCATTGACAATACTGTCATTCAAATAGTTTAAAAATAGATTTAAATTTATCGCGGATAACCGCGAAAACTTCCCATGAGAGGGTCTAAAATGTCAAATTACGATGAGATAAAAGTCACCATATTCAAATACTTCGACGGACTTTGTAAAGCCGATAGGGGAATGCTGGAAGAAGCGTTTGCAGTCGATGCGGGCCACATGAAAGGGTATCTGAAAAATGATAAAGATGGATACGATATGTCCGTGCGCCCTATGAACGAAGTTATCGACGATTGGGCGTCGAGAGACCCTGCCCCTGACATGAAAGGGAAAATCATCTCAATTAACATTTTCGATGATGTAGCCGCAACAGCATTGTTCGATTTTAATGGTATTTTTACCGATTCATTTCAATTGGCCAAAGTTGATGGACAATGGAAGATCGTTAATAAGTTCTACATAAACCGATAATAATCAAGTCGAGTAAATGACACCTCTAGACAACTTACAGTAGGAAAGTGTCATTTACCCGCCCCAGAAATTATGCGGCCACTTTTGAAGTAGTTTTATTGACCTCGTTATCGACAACAACCAAACAATCTTGGTATTCAACGAAAGGTCGTTCACCCCAAGCTTCAGTCATAGCATCGTACCAACCTTCATTATACCAAGCCTCGGCTACTTCGCGATTTTTCCACAGGTAGATACCACCTACTTGTTTTTGATCATCACTCAAAATGTAATATTTTCGGGTTAAACCTTCTAATCCTTCATATTTCACAGCAGTGGCTGCCATTTTTTTCTTCAGCTCACCAATATCAGTCCCAGCACCTACTGGAAACAAAACTCTAACTACAATCATTTCATCACTCCTATTATTTTCATCATGAGCCAAAACACTTTGTCCAAAGGGAAGTGCCGTCAAGCCAGCTAGGTACATGAATGCTCTTCGGGTCACACCCAGTTTCTTATTTCTCATATGTGATCTATTCCTAAATAATTATAAAGCCTCTACCTAAATTATAATGCATCTCCAACTAAATGGTATCTCTCGCGGTCTCACGCGTATCCTTTATATTTCGCGCTGCCTTAACCTAAGTTTAGCATTCGAGCTTTAAACGCTTATGCCAATCCTCGATAGATTCCTCAGGATAGTCCTCATAAGACTTATCTTTCCGTTTCACAAAACACTGCACCCATGATGCTTTATACGCGACCATCAAATGGGTTTGTTCAGGAGCCGTTGGTAGATCAGTATCAATGGCTGACGCAAACGGATGAATCAACTCTGGCCATGTCGGATCCCACAGCCAAAGTGCACTACCACACTCCTTGCAGAAATTCCTCTCAGCAGTACTTTTCTTTTTATCACCAGTTTTATCAATCAGTTCTGCCCGATAGGTACTCACAAACGCACGGCCATCGCAGTTCATTGAGTCGGCATACCCACCTAAATTAATCACATAGCCACCACCACCTGCAGTCTTTCGGCAAATCTCACAATAACAAAGGTTGAACGGGTATGGGTGTGAACTCTCGAGGCGAAATTTTACTTTCTGACAATGACAGGATCCTTCCAATAGCACAGTAGACTCCTAAGAATTGAGTGAGAGAGCACTCACCAAGGTTAAAGTATCAATGTTTCCTCCAGATAGAATTATCGAAACTCTCTTTCCCATCTGCCTATCTTTTTCTTTCATTAGGCCAGCCAATGATGCGGCCCCCGCCCCCTCAGAAACATTATGCGTATCTAAAAACATCGCTTTAATAGCCACATTCAAATCCTGTTCGGATACTTCGACAACACGCGCAACACCATTGAGAATGTATTCCAAGGCATCGCGATCAGGCTTACGCACAGCAAGCCCGTCCGCCAAAGTAGCTGCGCTATCTGTAGTTATAGCCTTACCAGCGTCAAATGATAATCGGTAAGCATTAGCATTTTTGGCTACAACTCCGACAATTTCCGTGTCTAGCTTCAAAGCATTTCTGACAGCAATCATTCCCGCAATACCTGACCCTAAACCTATGGGTACATACACTGTTACGAGATTACGTACAGAGGTTAGTAACTCATATGCATAAGTAGCGACGCCTTGTACCAGTAAAGAGTGATAAGACGGCACGAATAATAGATCAAGCTTACGGGCATGCTGGATAGCAAACTCCAACGCTTCGTTAAAATCTTCACCTCTGATTATTAAATTAGCACCGAGTGCTCTCATTGCCCTATTCTTATCTTTATTATTATCTTCGGGAACAACTACATGCACAGGTATACCCGTAGCTCTACCCGCGTACGCAATACTTTGTCCATGGTTACCACGAGTAGCTACGATCAGTCCACTTGAACTATCCGAAGCACTCAAATAATTTAATAAAAATACCCCTCCCCGCACTTTAAACGCGCCCGTGGGAAGATGGTTTTCATGTTTCACAAAAACTTCGCATCCTGTCCGCTCTGAAAGCAATGGCCACGAAATTTGGGCAGTAGGCTTAAGCGACTTTTGAACCACATCGCAAGCAGATTCGATCTCCTCGAGAGTAAACGGGCTTGAGAGCAAATCGCGATTGGGGATCATGTCACTTTCAAATGTTTCAGTGATTCATCCCTAGCCAACAATAAACTAGAATGTTTTTCAGCGATTTTTTTCAATCTAGCACCGGAAAAGCCTAGCTGGCTCAGCCCGGCAAATGCGTCGGCGACTTCGTGATAACTTAGAAGTAAACCATCCCTTAATTCACACCGAGCGACTCCCTCAAATACGGCCCTCTTGCCATCACAGTCAGGCAATTTACTGTCATAACTAAAAACATATCTCGCGTACCCGATATTGCTAATAGATATTGGATCAAAAATATCCCAAATAAAATTTGAAGCATCTCTGTGAAAGTAGTCTTCAACCATTGTGGGGATCTTTAGTTTTATGAAAGAGCCATAAAAAACATCGTGATACACACCATCTTCAGTAAAACACTCAGATGCCCTGACTCCATCCTTTGCTACAATCGACTGAGTCATTTTTAAAATTAAATCATTAAACCCCATCATAAGCCTCCATTTAACCTGATTTATTCATACTATTATCGGGTAAACTAAATGTCTAAAAGTTAGCAATTCACCAACCAAAAGTAGTAAAAATCAAAAAGTCACTTGAGTTACTCTAACTTATTAATCTATGCTCTGAGGCTGGATGCTGAAAAAATCGATATAAATTTAACATGTGTTTACTGCGTGCAGCGCGTTGTTCAAAAGCGCCCACCGTTAATTGAAAAGAGAATCTAGCCACTTAAAGGGGATAAACATGGCAACGAAACTGTCCGTTGAAGATCTACTTGACGCATACCGGACTATGAAAACCATTAGAGAGTTTGAGGATCGCGTACACGTAGAGTTTGCGAAAGGTGGAATTCCAGGCTTCGTGCATCTATATGCGGGTGAGGAAGCTTCTGCAACCGGTGTGGGCATGCATCTTAAGGAGAGCGATAAGTTAGCTAGTAATCATAGAGGACACGGACATTGCATAGCCAAAGGTGTCGAAGTCAATGGGATGATGGCAGAGATTTACGGCAAAAAAACTGGCACCTGCCATGGGAAAGGTGGCTCAATGCATATTGCTGATCTAGATACTGGGATGATGGGGGCAAATGGGATTGTCGGAGGCGGTCCACCCTTAGCATGTGGGGCAGCATTAGCTGCTAAAATGAAGGGTACGGATGGAATAGCTGTAGTGTTCTGCGGAGACGGAGCATCGAATCAAGGAACCACCTTTGAAGCCATGAATTTGGCAACAGTATGGAAACTACCAGTGATTTTTGTTTTCGAGAATAATGGCTATGCCGAAGCTACCGCAAGTAAGTTCTCCGTTGCCTGTAAAGACATAGCCGATAGGGCGGTGGGATTTGGAATGCCTGGCGAGATCGTAGATGGCCATGATTTCTTTGCTGTTCACGAGGCTTTCGGACGAGCCGCCGAGAGAGCTAGAGCAGGCGATGGCCCGTCTTTGATTGAACACAAGCTAGATAGATTTTTTGGTCATTTTGAAGGTGACAATCAAAATTATCGTCCGAAAGATGAAGTCAAACGCTTAAGGGAAGAAGTGTGCTGTCTCAAGCGATTTAGTGCCGAAGTCACGCAACAGCACGGAGTCTCACCAGAGCAACTAACAGAAATTGATAACGAAGTAGCGTCTATGATTGATGCGGCCGTAGTATTCGCTGAAACCTCGCCGGATCCTGATGTAGCTGATCTAACTACTGATGTTTACATTAAATACTAGGGGAACAAATCATGGCTAGAAAAATTACTTTTCAGCAGGCGATTAACGAGGCTATCGATCAAGAAATGGGTCGCGACGAATCTGTAATCGTCATGGGTGAGGATGTTGTTGGCGGCTCAGGTGCCGACGGCGAAATGGATGCTTGGGGCGGCGTTCTTGGCGTAACTAAAGGCCTTTGGGGTAAATATGGCGATCGCATTATGGACACGCCAATTAGCGAGGCTGGTTATGTAGGCGCGGCGGTAGGCGCGGCAACCGCTGGGTTACGTCCAGTTTGTGAGTTGATGTTTATCGATTTCATGGGTGTATGCTTCGATCAAATTTACAACCAAGCTGCAAAGTTTCGGTATATGTTTGGTGGAAAGGCCGAAACCCCAATAGTTATTCGAACTATGTTTGGTGCAGGTTTTAGAGCAGCAGCTCAGCACTCGCAATGTTTGTACCCTATGTTTACCGCAGTACCTGGGCTAAAAGTCGTAATTCCATCCACTCCTTACGATGTCAAAGGGCTTTTAATCCAAGCCATTAGAGACAATGACCCGGTCATTTTCTGTGAACATAAAGTTCTCTACACGGTGGAAGGTGACGTGCCCGAAGAGTCTTATACTATACCCTTCGGAGAGGCTAACATTGCTAAAGAGGGAGACGATGTTACCATCGTCGCGGTTGGGAGGATGGTACAACAATCGTTAGAGGCTGCTGCCACCCTGAGCAAAGAAGGAGTAAGTTGTGAAGTCGTCGACCTCAGAACAACCTCCCCTCTCGACGAGGATACCATCTTAGAATCTGTTGAGAATACCGGACGGCTTGTTGTGGTAGACGAAGCTACCCCTCGATGTAGCATTGCCACTGATATCTCTGCTTTGGTCGCACAAAAAGCTTTCGGAGAACTGAAAGCCCCAATTGAGATGGTTACAGCGCCACATACGCCTGTACCATTCAGCGGAACGTTAGAGGATAGCTACGTACCAAGTCCAGAAAAAATCGCGAGCGCGGTCAAAAAAGTATCTGAGTATACAAAATGAGTAATGATAAAATCATAGCAGTCACGATGCCAAAATGGGGCCTATCAATGACAGAAGGTAAAGTCATGGAATGGTTGGTTGAGGAAGGCACTGATCTAAACGTTGGGGATCCCGTAGTAGACATAGAAACTGAGAAAATCGCAAACACATTTGAGGCCTTAGACTCGGGAATACTGAGAAAAAAAGTTGCAAGTTTAGATGATATTCTTCCGATCGGAGCACTGCTGGCTGTGCTTGCTCCGAGCGAAGTGTCAGATAGCGAGATAGACGATTTTGTTTCAGAATTTTTAGAGAATTATGTACCACCGGCCCCCGAGGAGGAAGAGGAGGAGGAGTCTGCGTACCAATATATAGACGCAGACGGATATCGACTTAGGTATTCTAAGATGGGCACGGGGGTAGAAAAAATCGTGCTAATCCATGGCTTTGGTGGTGATGCGGATCGTTGGCTATTCACCCAGCAACCACTGTCGGAGAAATCAACCGTTTATGCGTTCGATTTACCGGGACACGGCCAATCAAGTAAAAGCGTAACCGATGGCACTGTATCTGGTTTAGCGCAGACGGTGATGGCCTTCATGGATTCGCTTAATATAGCTGAGGCGCGACTAATAGGACACTCGTTAGGAGGAGCGATAGCACTTCAGTCAGCGATCTCGTGCCCAACTCGAGTGACTAGACTGGATCTCATAGCACCTGCCGGTCTTGGTGAAGAAATTAACGTAGATTACATCAATGGGTTTATAGAAACCGATAATCGTAAAGAAATGAAGGGACTTTTGCAGCAGCTAGTGGCAGATCCTGAATTAGTCAATAGAGCACTTGTAAATGACATGCTTCAGTTTAAAAGAACTGATGGTGTTTCTAATGCGCTTAGCCAGATCGCGGCCGGTTTCATCGATGACGAAGGACGTCAGAGTCGAATCATGCGAGAAGAAGCCGCTCTGCTTACAATACCAATTAATTTAATCTGGGGATCTTTAGATAAAATAATTCCAGCAGACCATGCTAGGGGCCTGCCAACTCAAATAAAAAGCACAGTACTCGATGGATATGGGCACTTAGTACAATTAGAGGCAGCAACTGAGGTAAATGCCGTATTGGCAGTTTAGTCTTTCGCCCTACTTGACATCAAGATTGCGGACTAATTGATTAAGCTTTTCGACGTCTGCGTCAGCCGCATTCCAGTCTGGTTTTAACAATGAGAAGGTCACCCTGCCCTGGCTAAAATATTTGGCATCAACCCCAGTAGAATGTTTTGTGGGCTCCTCAACAAATATCTCAACCTTACTAATATTAGTTGCGGGATCTATATCGCCGTGCTTAATACCGAAACCACCCGCATCACTCACCTTGCTCGAGACAAAAGGTACTCCATCTGCATTTAACGACAAAGGGTAATTAATATTTAATACATGCCTCTTTGGGATCAAATCAGGCCGTCTTTGGTGCTGATCCAAAACTTGAACTAAAAGTTTGGCTGCGCCGCGGAATGCTTCAACTGTGCTGGGGAATCTGGTAGGTTCCGCATTTGATTCAACAAGGTCGAGGCCAACAGACAACGCTATGGACGTTATACCTTCCATAGCACCAACAATCGCTGCAGCCACCGTGCCTGAGATCATGACATTACTTCCCAAGTTTTGTCCAAAATTGGGGCCTGAAACGACGTAATCTGGCGGTCGCTTTTTATAAAAATTTGCTAATGCTACTCTCACAGAATCCGCTGGAGTCCCTGCTACCGACCAAATATTTGGAGCGTGATTCACTACAGATAATGGATGAAGTGAAACTTTCATTCCACTCGCGCTCTGTTGATTTAGAGGCGCGACAACGGTGACATTATAGCCCGCCGCAGTTAGCTCACCATACAACACAGAAATGCCCTCAGATAAATAACCGTCGTCATTAGTCAAAAGAACAGTGATTCCGTCGCTAGCTAATAATATCCCCTGTTGGCAAAACAAACAAAAGCCAACCAATATCGCTTTAAGCATAAAAACCTCCTATGTACTGATTATTGTGCACACTCGCGCGCAACACAATCAAACCCTCATACTAGCTTACACCCTTAAGATTTGTTCTAATAGAATCCTGCTAGAAACTGCGTGACGCATTAGCGGGAATTCGAAGGGACAGCGACTACAATCATACTCCTAACTTCTTCTGCTAGAAATCATGCTAAGAGTATCAACTAAGACCTAAGAGCTTCTGTATTAGGTAGGGGAAATAAAAAAGGATTTGAAATGGACTTCAATTACAGTGATAAAAGTAGGCAATTACTAGACGAAATTAAGAACTTTATGGCGGAATATGTTTACCCCATCGAGGAAGATGTTTTTAACTGGAATCACAATCCTGCCAACCTCTGGGTCGTTCCGCCTCAAATCGAAGAACTGAAAGTCCTTGCGAAGGAAAAAGGTCTCTGGAATTTATTCTTGCCTGAAGAATACCTGCCATATGGTGCAGGCCTCACCAATCTTGAGTACGCACCGCTTGCTGAGGAAATGGGTCGAGTCATATGGGCAGCTGAAGTTTTCAACTGCAGCGCTCCTGATACTGGCAACATGGAAGTCCTAGCTCGGTATGGCACAGAAGAACATAAAAAAGAGTACCTAGAGCCGTTGTTGAATGGGGAAATCCGTTCGTCTTACCTTATGACCGAGCCCCAAGTGGCCTCCAGCGACGCAACTAACGTGGAAACCTCGATCGTGCGAGATGGAGACGAGTATGTAATCAATGGTAGGAAGTGGTGGAGCTCTTGTGTCTTTGATCCGCGCAATAAAATTTACATTGTAATGGGTAAAACTGACACTTCAGCCGCTCGGCATGCCCAACAATCGATGATTTTAGTGCCCGCTGGTTCCGATGGCTTCGAAATTGTGAGACCGTTGAGGGTATTAAATGATCTGCATTCGCCTCACGGTCATGCAGAGGTGCGCATGACCGACGTGCGTGTACCGTTTGACAATCTTCTACTAGGGGAAGGCAGAGGATTTGAGATAGCACAAGGCCGCCTTGGACCAGGTAGAATCCATCACTGCATGCGACTCATAGGAGGCGCACAAAGGGCATTAGAGTTAATGTGCGAACGTGTAGAAAATCGGGTGGCTTTCGGTAAAAAAATATCTGAAAACTCGAGTATTCGACAGGACATAGCGAAATCAGTTAGTGAAGTACAGCAGGCGCGATTACTCACCCAGTGGGCATCTGACAGACTCGATAAAGAAGGTAACAAAGTGAGCAAAGATGCCTTAGCAATGATCAAAATAACTGTGCCGCGCATGTGCCAAGAAGTGACTGATAGGGCTATGCAAAGTTTTGGAGGGATTGGCCTCGCCCAAGACACGATACTGCCAGAAATTTTTGGTTATGCTCGACTGTGTCGGCTGGCTGATGGGCCTGATGAAGTACACATGTCTCAACTAGGCAAACTAGTTATCAAAGACGTACTAAGTAAATAGTGTATAGAGCCGCGCAGTAATGCGCGGCATCCTCGAAAAAAGTCGAAATCGACAGGTGCTAGACCTATTTATTTCGGTGTGAACAAGAATACAGACAGAAGGTTGATATGAGAGCGAAAATTGCTTATTGGGTAATGAAATATAAAGGGTTAGTCAGCCTACTATTCCTCGCAACAACCATAGGGTTCATGTTTGGCATACCAAAAGTTGACATAAGAACAGTATTCCTTGATTTGCTGCCAGAAGATGACCCATACGTGCAAGTCTATTTTGATAATAAAAACTTTGGTAATCCTATGATGATTGCCATCATGATACAGAATAAAAACGGCGATATTTATAATGCTGAAACGCTTTCAAAAATTTGGGATTTGACTCGCGATATAGATTTAGCACCATCTATCGACCATGACCAGATACTTTCTGTCGCTACGGAAAAGATCCGATACGCTAACGCAACATGGGAGGGAATAGACACAAAGCCTTTAATGGACGACCACGCTCCCGCCACGAAAGACGAAATAACCGAATTTAAAAGACGGGTGGCTCTCTCACCGAATGCTCAAACATTTTTTATTTCCCGAGACGAATCTGCGGCCCTCATTACGTCTGCATTCCTCCATCATGTAGATTATGGAGAGGCTTTTGACTACGCCCAACGGCTTGTTGAAAATGCTCGAGACAGCGATCATGAAATACACCTGGCCGGTCAACCCGTATTAACTGGCTGGGTTTATAAATTACAACAACAAACCTATAAAATATTTGCAATCACGATATCTCTGCTAATTCTAGCGTTAGCATTTTACATGAAAAATATCGCGGGCGTTGTCACGCCTGTAGTCTGCGCACTTGTTGCGGGAATATGGGGCTTTGGCTTCATTGGTTGGCTCGGTTTGCCAGTCGAGCCGCTTCTCATGATCGTCCCGCTCCTCTTGGTTGCACGGTCATTTTCTCATTGCGTGCAATATACTGAGAGGTATTATGAAGTTTTAGCTCACGTTAAAGATCGTAATCGGGCGGCTGAACTGACGATGAGTATCATGATGGCTCCGTCTATCTTGGGTATCCTTACGGACGTATGCGGTATTATTTTCATTGCCATTGCTCCCATTAAAGCAATGGATAACCATGCAATTTTTTGCGGTATGTGGGCTCTTTGGATCATTCCAACTGGCACCTTTCTGTGTTCTATACTCTTGTCCTACCTTCCTGTCCCTAAAAATATGGATCAAATGATTTCTGGTAATACCAATACAGGCGTTCACGCTATACAGGATTCCGCATTAAGGTATCTTGCGCATCTGAGCTTTGGGGAAAAAGCCAAGAAGACAACCGCCTTCGTTTTAATTATTGCGGCCTTTGGAATCTATTTAAATACTCAAATTAAAATTGGCAATCCAGTAGAAGGAAGTAATCTTCTGTGGCCCGACTCTGAATTTAACGTAGCAGTTAGAGCTATTAACGATAATTTTCCAGGAACGAATACTCTTGAAGTGGTTATTCAAGCCCGTGAACGAGATATTTCGTACCGAGTGGCTAATACACCTGAAGCT